>DAOQRI010000105.1:0-7665 GCA_035355475.1 Rhodoferax sp.
CGCCAGGCCTTCGATGTTGGAGCGGAACACAAGCAGGTGGCACTTGTCGATGCCACACCCGCGGAGGGCTTGCAGGCCCGCGCGCAACAAAGCGCGGCCTGCGCCCTGGCGGCGGTGCGACTGCGCGGTCACCAAGTGGTGAATCAATCCACGGCGACCGTCATGACCACACAGGATGGTCCCCACCAAAGCGCCGCCTTGCGTGGCTACGAATGATGTGCCCGGATTGCGGCTGAGAAAGGCTTCGATGGCCCGCGGTGTATCCGCATCGCTGAGCCCAACGCCGGGGCGTGGCTTCCCAGAGAGCGCGGGCCTGGGAATAGTCGCTGGTCTCGAAGGCGCGGATGTGGATGGACATGGTTTGTATCCCTTTCAAAATCAGAGTCGGTTTTCGCCCTGGCCCAGGCGAGGTTGCCTATTGCATCAGCACGCCACCAAATGCCATGCGCCCTTTGCCTGACGCGGCGTATTCGAGGTGGACGTTGCCTGCATTGCGCCCAACGGCTGCCGCCACGGCCGTGGTGATGCGTGCTGCCTGGTTTGCACGGACGTCCCCATGTGGTGGCTCAGCGAGCAGTACGGTGACGAAGACTGGCAGATCACCCGTCGCAGGACGCGGCCCGTTCTCCGCGTAGTTCGAAGCCGAAAGCGTGGACGCGCGAACCCAGGTATGGCCTGGTGGTGATTCGAACAGCTGTCCGAGTGCATTTGCGACCGCCTGCACCAGGCCCGCAGGAACACTGTCGGTGCCGGCTACAACCAGTTGTATGTCTACGATTGGCATGTCGATTCTGCAAGCAGAGCGCGCGTTTCCAACCCTTCAGTGGCGATTGCGGGGGTGCTGACTGGCAAGTCGCTCATTGCCCCGCTTGTAGTTGCCCGTGACTCTGGCCATGAACTGTTGTGCATCTCCTTCATCGACTGCTTCAACTTCGGCCATGAAGTCAGCCGCGTCGCTGCCACGCAACGTCGACGCAACGCGTCCGTGGTGCAAGATCTCAAGGTCCCCATTCTTCCTGACGCGGTAGCCGAACCCGAGTTCATGGCTGTCCAGTTCTGACTTCTGCATGCTTGTCTCCTTGCGGGTGCTCGTGATTATTCACGCTTTACCCCAAAGGCGAAAGATACTGCGTACAACCTGCCGTTGAACGCCAGTTCCCTCCGGTCCACTCGCTGGGCAGTGGCTACAGCTGACCCCTAAGATTTTGCATCTCGTCGCATGCCGCTGGCACCACGGCGTTGCGATATCTAAATTCCTGACCATCAGACTCAGATTGACCCCATTTTTCGCAAAACTCTATCGAAAGAATCTATGACGACTGCCATTTATCCGAGGCTGCCGATAGGCGAAACACTGGTGCAACGCATATTGCAGTTTCCGTTGACGCGCTTGCTGCTGTCCCTTGTTTTCTTGATGATGCCGTTTCTGTTGTTACAGGCAGGAGTCAAACACCTCTTTGAAGACAAACTCTTCACCCGCATGGGCCAACTGGCAGGCGCATGCGTGGGCTGCGCGATTTACGCACTGTACGTATTGAAGGTGGAGAAGCGCAGCGCTGCGGAGTTGTCGCTCCGTGGATTCGTGCCGGAGATTGGGGCGGGTTTCGCGTTGGGTGGCCTGATGGTGTGCGCGACGGTGGCCGGCCTAGCTGCCATGGGTGGCTATCACATCCGCTCGGTCTCCGCGTGGACCGTCATCGCTATGCCGCTGCTGATGCATCTGACGATTGGCCTGATCGAAGAGATGATGATGCGCGGCGTATTGTTTCGCTTGGTGCAAGAGTCACTGGGAAGCTGGATTGCGCTGGCGGCTTCAGGAGTTGTGTTTGGTGCCATGCATTTGGTGAACGACCACGTGTCGGCGCTGGCCATTGCCAACATCGCGGCGCTCGGCGTGATGCTGGGCGCGGCATTCGTCATGACGGGCCGACTTTGGCTGTGTTTCGGCATCCATGCTGGATGGAATTTCGCGCAAGAGGGTGTGTTTTCCAGCGCGGTCTCAGGCCAGGTGGGAACGCCGGGCTGGCTGGTGGGCGAAATGAGCGGACCTGAATGGATGACTGGCGGCGCCTTCGGCCTGGAGGGTTCAGCGCTTGCACTTTTCGTGTTGTTGGGTGTCACCGGGGTTTTGCTGCTGCTGGTGCGCCGTAGTGTTCGAATCGTTCTGCCCTTCTGGATGCGAACACAGCACCTGTAAGATTCAATTTGCTACGAGTTGCATAGCTGCTCACGCAATGAATACGAGGGGTACAGCCCGATTTAATGGCGGACTAATACCCACTCCGCTTCAGTCCAGTGATCGCCCCTCTCCCGCTTCTTCCACCGTTTGACCGTCACGTATGTGGTAAATCCGCTTGAAGGTGGGGATGATTTTCTCGTCATGTGTCACCACGATGATGGCGGTCTGGGCCTGATGCGCCATCTGGTTCAGGATGCGCATCACGCCCAGCGCGCGCTCGCTGTCCAGCGGTGCGGTGGGCTCGTCGGCCAAGATGACGGGCGGGCGGTTTGCAAGCGCCCGGGCAATGGACACGCGCTGTTGCTCGCCGCCGGACAGTTGCGAGGGTTGGGCTTTGGCGCGGTGTTGCACGTCCAGCGCCGTCAGCAGCTCCAGCGCCCGCGCACGTGCCTGCGCGTTGGGCAGGCCGGCCAGCATTGGCAGCAGGGCAACGTTGTCCAGGACATCCAGAAACGGAATCAGGTACGGCGCCTGGAATACAAAGCCGATGCGGTCACGGCGCAGCGTGCGCAGGTCTCGCACCTTCCAGCCGTCGTCATAAATTGCTTCCTGGCCCAGCGTCATGCGTCCGGCGGTGGGCTCGATGATGGCGCCCAGGCATTTGAGCAGCGTGCTCTTACCCGAGCCCGATGGCCCGACCAGGCCGACCACCTCGCCGGGGCTGACCTGCAGGTTGACGTTTTTCAGGGCCTCGACTGCGGTGTCGCCGGCGCCGTAGACCTTGCGTAGGCCTTCAATCAGAATGCCGCCTGAGCGTGTGGTTGTGGGGGAGGGTCCGTGCATGGTGTTTATCCAATGGCCGCAGCCGGGTCCACCTGGAGCGCGGTGCGAATCGCCAGCGTGCTGGCCAGTGCGCAAATCACCAGCGTGACGATCAGCCCCGTGAAGGCATCTTGCGTCAGCAGAAGCACAAATTTGGGAAACACCGGCGCCCAGATCGTGGCCGCCACTTTGCCGACGATGAAGCCGATCAGCCCCAGGCCCATCGCCTGCTGCAGGATCATGCTGGCGATGGTGATGTTGCGCGTGCCAATCAGCTTGAGCACAGCAATCTCGCGGATCTTGCCAAGCGTCATGGTGTAGATGATGAAGGCCACAATGGCCGCGCTGACGATAGCCAGAATCACCAGAAACATGCCAATCTGCTTGGCCGAGGTTGCAATCAGCTTGGCCACCAGAATGTCTTCCATGCCCGCGCGGGTGAACACCTGCAGGTGCTTCCAGCGGCGAATCGGCTCGGCTACCTGCTCAGGCCCAAAGCCTGGCGCCAGTTGCACCAGCACAGCGTTGACACTGTGGCTGCTGCTCTGCAGCGCCTGCACCGCATCCAGCAACCCGGGCACACCTGGGCGGTTGAAGGCGGGGTTGTTGGCCGTGCGGGTGCGGTCGTTCTGAATGGCGTCGTTGTCTTTCAAGAATTGCGCTTCCTGCGCGTCTTTCAGCGCAATGAACACCATGGGGTCGCCACCGGATGACACCATGCGCTGGGTCAGTCCGACCACGGTGTAGTCGTGGCGACGGATGCGAATGCGCTCGCCCAGCGCAAAGCCGGTTTTGATATCGGCTACGGCCTCGTAGTGGCCGCGCGTGATCTGGCGCCCGGCGACCAGGTAGCCCGGCTCGCCGGACTGGCCGCTCTCGATACCCACCACCATGGCGCGGGTGTCGTCGCCGTCGGCCCCCTGCACCTGCATGGTGAAGTAGGTCACGTTGGCGGCCTGCGCCACGCCGGGCATGCCACGCACACTGCGCACGACGTCGTCCTTGATGCTGGACGACTCCGCGTACGGACCCTGCGTGTCCTTTTGCACCACCCACAGGTCGGCACCGCTGTTGTTAAGCAGGGCGTGGGCGTCGTCCACCATGCCGCGGTAAACACCGGCCATGGTCAGCGTCACCCCAATTAGCAGGCCCAGACCGATGCCGGTCAGTACAAACTTACTCCAACTGTGCGCAATGTCGCGCCCGGCCAGGCTGATCATGGTGTGCTGCCTTTGACCAAGGCGTCCACCACCTGCACGCGGACACCTTCGGTCAGGGCTTTCTGGCTGTAGACCACCACCGAGTCACCAGATTTCAAACCTTCCAGCACCTGCACACGGCCGTCCAGGCTGCTGGTGCCCAGGCGCACCGGCACGAAAGCGGGTTTGCCTTCAGACAGTCGCCAGACACCTGTCTTGCCTTGCAGGCGCTGAATGCTGGCGTTGGGCAGCAGCAGGGAAGATGCGGTTTCGGGCAGTTGCAATTCGACTTCCGCCAGTTCGCCGACTGTTGCAGTCGCCGCTGGAGTGTCAGTGTGTGTTGGGGCAAACGCAACTTGTGCGATGCGCTCTTCGGTCACGGCATCCGCCAGCAACTCGACGCGGGCCACCTGGCCTTGCAATGGAGCTTGGGGTTGTGAGCGAATCACCACACGGGCCTTCAAGCCAGGGACTAGTCCGGCCGAGCGGCCCTGATCCACCCGCATACGCACCCATATGCTGGCGGGGTCGATCAGCCGCAGCACAGGTTGCCCGGCCACCACGGTGCTACCGGCTTCGGCGTCGCGGCTGGTGACCACACCGTCAGAAGGGGCCAGCAAGCGCACATTGCCGCGTTGCTGTTGCAGGGCCGCGCGTTCGGCCTTTTGCCGGGTGATGTCCTGTGCGCTGCCATTCAGGTTGGCTTGTGCGGCTTGCAGCGCGGCGTCGGCCGAGGCTTTTTCTTGCAGGCGGCCTTCCAGCGCGCCCGGGCTGATGAAGTTCTGTGCTGCCAGGTCCTGGTTTCGCTTGGCATTGAGGGCCGCCAGCTCACGGCGCGCCGTTGCGTCAGCCACCTGCGCTTGCGCCCCGGCTTGCGTGCTGGCTGCGCGTGCCAGTGCCGCGTCCAGTGCGGCCAGTCGCTGGTCCAGGTCCACCGGGTCCATCTCTGCCAGCAGTTGCCCGGCTTTTACCGTGTCGCCCACATCCACCCGCACGCTTAGCACGCGACCGGCCATCGTGGGGCCGACCATCCAGCTGCGTCGGGCTTCTACCGTGCCGATGCCGAAGATAGCGGGGTTGAGTTTGCCTTCTTGTACCGACGTGACCGTGACCTTGATGGGTGCCAGGGGTCCGGTGCGCAGCGCGACAAAGGCTAGCGCGGCAACCAGTGCGATGGCCAGCGCACCTATGCCTATGCGCCGCGTCCATGGGGTGTGTCGATTCATATGGTGCTTTCGGGGTGAATTGGTGTGCTGCGCGCAATGCCGCGCAGGTAGATGGCAAAAACGTCGCTCGCCTGCTCAGCCATGGCGTGGACTTGACCGGCAACCATGGATTGCATGACCAAGCCTTGGACAGCGCCCAGAAACAGCACGCAAGCGGCCTGTAGGTCAGTGTCAGGTGCCAGCAGATGGTCGGTCTGTGCGCGTTGCAACTGGGCCATGACCAGCATGCGGTACTGCTGCATCAGATCGCGGACCCTGGCTTTGAGTGCCGTGTCCTGCGGGTGCTGCAATTCCTGGAAAATCACCCGAGGCACGCCAGGGTGTTCCGTCACGAAATCCACATGCGCTGCAAAGATGGCTTGCAGCGCGTGAAGGGGTGATTGATCTATGGAAGGTTCGCTGCCCGCCCTTGCAGCTGCGTCCTGAAGGCGGGTCAGCAGTGTTTGGGTGGCCCAGTCGAGCCCCGCCAGCCAGATTGCCTGCTTGCTCGGAAAGTGCCTGAACACAGCGCCCTGCGAGATGCCTACAGCGTGTGCCAGATCGGCGGTGGTGATGTCGGCCGGGCTACGCTGCGCTGCCAGTCGCATGGCGGCACGGACCAGAGAGGCCTGTCGGACCTCGGTAGCTTGCTTGATTAGCCGGGTTTCTATTTCCATGCTTGCTGAAGTAATTGAATAATTACTTTCAGTATAAGCACTTTCTGTTCAACCCGTACTTTCCCATGACACAATCGCCCCGGTGCACCCTGCCGTCGCAGTGTCAACCCTGAAGCGATGCCCACCAACCATGATTCCTATCAAAACTGAATCCGCCTGGAAAGGTACTTCTGACTGCCGTGCCTGCGGCATTCGGGACATGGTGCTGTTTGCCGATCTGAACGAAGACGACTTCAAGATGATCCATGCACCGGTGGATGACCTTGAGTTTGCCCTGGGTGCAGCGCTGTTCCACGAGGGGGAATCAGCTCTGGGCATCTTCACCTTGCGCAAAGGCATCATCAAGCTGGTGCGCAGTACGCCCGATGGTCGTCAGCGCATCGTGCGGGTGCTGCGCCCGGGTGACGTGGCCGGTCTTTCTGCGCTGGCCAACGCGAAATACGATTGCGATGCCGTCGCGCTAACCGATATTTCCGTGTGCCGGGTCCCGCTGGCAGTGATTCACACTCTGCAGGCCCAGTCGCCGCGCTTGCATCAGAAGCTGATGGAAAAATGGTCCGGTGCGCTCAAGAATGCCGACGATTGGGTGGTCGACATCAACTTTGGCACGGCCCGCACCCGGGTGAGCAACTTTGTACTCAAGATGCGGGACGACGTGGACCCGCAAATCGCCACCCTGTTCGCCAGGGAAGATATGGGCGCGATGATGGACCTGAAGATGGAAACCGTCAGCCGCGAGATCAGCGCCCTGGTGCGAGAGGGCGTTCTTGAGCCCCAGGACAAACACGGCCGGGTTTACCGCATCCTCAAATTGGACGCCTTGCAAGCGATCGCATAAGCGGCCGCGTAGGCGATAGCCTGGGGTGTTCGATTAACGACCCGCTTTGGCAGCTGCCTCGTCTTCGGCCATTTTGCGCTTGAAGAAACGCAGGAAGAATACGCCCATGCCGAGCATGAAAATGATGCCGCTGATGCTCATCAGGCCGTAATCAGTGCCAAACAGGTCAGATACTAATTTCATGGAAAGTACTCCGGTAATGAATGGCGTGAGTGTGCTCCGGGCCGCTGTGCTGTGCCTTGATATAGGTCATACCCCGGGTTCGGCAGCGGGCCTCAGGGCTTCCAGTCGGGCTTTGAGGAAGCCGCCAGTGCCGTACCGGGTGACCCGGCTGTAATAGCGCTCGGTCAGGCGCTTGACCATGGCCGAATACTCATCAATCAGCGGCGGCAGAATGCTGCAACTGTCGTAGTTGACCACCACGGCAACGCGGTGGCCCAGTGGCTCCAGCAGGGCTGTCAGGTGCTGTTCAATGTCGGCAATGTCACTGGCCTCGTCCACCGCCAGGCCCTCAAAGTTGATAAACAGCAGGCGGTGTTCCAAATCGAGTTCGCAGCGCTTGGCCAAAGGCGTGGCCAGAAGACGTTCGCGCAGACCTACGGGCTCGTCGGCAAATAGAGCTGCATCCATCAGGCGCAGGTTGGGGCTGATGGATGGCATGAAGTCCATGTGAGCCAGCACATCGCGCTCCAGGTCAATGCCGGGTGCTATTTCTATGAGCTCCAGGCTGCCCTGTTCGCCATCG
>DAOQRI010000106.1:0-7616 GCA_035355475.1 Rhodoferax sp.
CGTTGGTCAATGATCATGACCCTATGCTATCTCAGAGTGTGGCCTGCTCGGCCCGCAACCGTTCAAACACCGACCAGAACTGCGCATCCTGGGTGGTGGCAAAGTTGATGCGCATCAGCGTGCTCGGCTGACGCTCGGCGTGGAACAGCGCACCGGGGGCGAGCAGGTAGCCCGCATCCAGCATACGCTGCGACAACGCGTCGGTGTCTACCCCGGTCTCTACCCAGCCAAACAGACCCGCCGGGGGTGCGGCAAAGCTGCAACCATGGGCCAAGGCCAATTTGACGCTGCGCCCACGCGCCTGGTCCAACCGGGTGCGGATGCGCTCGGCATGGCGGCGCAGCTGGCCCTGGTCTATGCACCAGGCCAGCGCTTTTTCCAGCAGGGCCGGTGTGGTCAGGGTGGCCAGTAGTTTGGTGTCAATCAATGCCTCCACCAGCGCCTGGGGTGCCGCCAGAAAGCCCACCCGCCAGCCGGGCGCCAGTATCTTGGCAAAACCACTGACGTAGATGGTGCGCTGCAGGCCGTCCAGCGCACACAGGCGCGTGGCGTGTTCAGGCGCAATGTGGCTGTAGGTGTCATCCTCGACGATGTAGAAGTTGTGGGCATTGGCCAGTTGCAACACGCGGTGGGCGCTGCCCGGCGTGAGGCTGTAGCCGGTCGGGTTGTGCAACACGCTCACACTCACAAACAATTTGGGCGCATGCATCTCGCAGTAGCGCGCCATCACGTCCAGGTCTGGCCCGTCGGCACGCCGGGGCACGGGCAGGATACGCATGCCCAGGGCGGCAAGGCGGGCAAATTCGATGGCCCAGCCGGGCTCCTCCACCATCACGTAATCCCCGGCGCGCAGCAGGGTGCGGCTCACAATGTCCAGCGCATGGGTGGCGCCCACCGTGGTGACGATCTGGTCGGGTGTGGCATGCACGTTGTAAGTCACCAATTTTTGCGACAAGGCCTGGCGCAGCCCGCTGTCTCCGGCGGGCTCACCATATTGCAGCGACAGCGATTGCAGCGCCGGGCCACTGGTGACCTTGCGCAGCGCCGCCGGCAGAAAGCTGGTTTGGAGCCAGTCCGGCGGAAAAGCACCCATGCCCGGTTGCGGTTGCTCCGAGCTACGGTGGAACATACCCCGTATCAACGCCGTGGCATTCACCGGCACATGCTGCGCCTGAAAACTGCTGCCAACCCCCTGAATTGCTCCTACTTTGATAGCGATCTGCGCATATTCCACGGGGGCTACATCCGTTTTTCGCACATAAAATCCACGGTTTTTGCGCGCCTCCACCAAGCCTTGCGCCAGCAACTGGTCATAGGCGGCCACCACGGTCGATGGGCTCACCCCCTGCTGCTGCGCGCACTGGCGCACCGACGGCAATCGCGCACCCGGCGCCAGCAGCCGCGTGCGGATACGCTCGGCAAAGCGGGCGCTCAATTGCTCGGTGAGCGATTGGGAAGCGGATTTCATCAACATGGTGTCGCTTTCCATCTACATCGAACGGATTCCGCACGCACGCACGGCCTCCTCCAGTTTTTCGATACGCCCCCAAGGGGCAGCTTGGGTAGCCGGTGAAAGCTCCAGTCCATTCGGCCAGCATAGTGCATCGGCATCGATAAAAACGCGACTGAAATAAGCCGGATCGCGCAACTTGTCCAGCAAGGGGCCTGAGCGTGTGGCGAGGTAGACACCCGCATCGAACACGCCCTGGGTATGGTCGCTGAATTCGAGCTCCAATATGTGGCGGCGGGTGGTCGCCGGACTGGAACTTGGCGCGCACGTCGAGCACGGTTTGTGCTGCGGTTTCGATAGCGGCTTGTGCAGGATGGACGAGGGCTACAGACTGATTTGGCTTGGAATTCTGCGGAAACTCGGGCCAAGGGTAGTTGTTGTGAACGATGGCCTATTCTTGACTTATCGCTTTTAAGCAATTTGGTGCGTACCCCGCCGCGTCAAGTCAGGTTGTCCGGCCAGCAATCCGCGTACAGAGATGTCTTCATCCAATGCTTCCCAATGTAGCCCACCTGGGCTTAGTTCGACTTTGGCGCGTTGCTCGGGTGCGGCATCCAGCAGGCGCGGAAACCAGGTTAACGGGGCTGCGATGGTGCGGCCATCAGACAAGCTAACCCACAGGGTGTCTTCGTCGAAGCGGACAGCTTTAGGTGAAATGTTCATTCCAAGTCCTTTCAATCAGCGTCTTGTTGGCAACGACTAGCGTGCGCCGCCTACACCGTAGCCAGTCGACTGTCTGCTTCGGTTGGTCATGCAGCAGCCGTTATTTCCACCAACGCAAGTAAACGCGCTGGCGACAGTTCTAGTCCGTTGGGCCAGCACAGTGCACCGGCGTCAATGAAAACGCGAGCGAAGTAATTGGCATTGCGCAGCTTGTCCAGTAACGGCCCTGAGCGCGTTGCGAGGTAGGCACCTGCGTCAAACACGCCCTGCGTGTGGTCGCTAAAGACCAGCTCCAGTTTGAAATCTCCGGTCGGACGGACGTTAAGAACTTTAATCACGATCAGCTCCTTGAATTCTGTCTAGCGGCTCGAAACGTTGGGCACGTTGCCAATTGTCTTGCAACTCGGCCTGATGCACCAGACACCACTCTTTGACAATGGCAGCCACCTTGCGCGGTAGTTCGCCTTCACTGACTTCTCCAGTGACAATTTTGACCAACGCCTCAAACCCCTGATATTCCACATGAATGTGCGGCGGCGGATGGTCGTCGTGCCACATGCGAATGATGATGCCGAAGAAAATGGAAAGTGTGGGCATGACTAAACCTCTTTTTGAGCAGCGTCGACACCTGAACGGCGTTTGGTTTTGACCTTTTCAGCAGGCAGCAGGCTGGTGACCTTCTGGTACAGCTCAAACAAAAACGCCACCCTCTCGGCGTCGCTCTTGTAGCTCTTTTTGCCGCCGCTGGCCTCGTAGGCTTTGTCTACCGCTGCGTCCAGCTTCTGGTGCGCCTTGAGCAATTCGGGCGGCATGGTCAGCGGGTCGTACAGGTCGGCCAGCGTAGCGGGCCGGTCGCCAGACTGGAACTTGGCACGCACGTCGAGCACGGTTTGTGCTGCGGTTTCGATAGCTGCTTGCGCACTGTTTACGGGGGCTACAGGCTGATTTGGCTTAAATTTTTGTGGAAACTCGGGCCAGGGGTAGTTGTTGTAGACGATGCTGGCCGAATAGCGAATATCGCTTTTTAGACGACCGCACGTATATCTTGTCCAAGCCATATGCATGGTGGAACTCAGAATGCCAAAGTGGTACAGCGTTGCCTTTTGAATAGAGAAGAGCTCACTGGCAATGACGGTTTCAGGAGTTAGAAAACTGATGGGAATCCAAAGCCGACGTTCGGATGACGTTTTTGGTAATGCCAAGAATTGAGTAGTCGGCTGACGGTCTTCTGCAAAGAGCGTAGGCATGTTTGCATTGTCTCGGGTCCCTGCCTTTGTGCTCGCAAGGCGAAATTTCCGAACAGCCTCTACGTGTGCCAATGCGTGAGGCATGGCAGAAAGCAAGTTGGGTGGGCAGTCCTTTAGCCAAAGACAGTATCGCGGTGGGCCATTGATAAATTCTTCTGCACTTAGATAGGTGCGTAAGTAGGGAGCAATTTTTGGCTCGCGTGTCAGCAGCGCATCCCTTTCCTCACCAGTAAGCAACAGGTGCCCGCCATCCGTAGGTTTACTCCCGAACAAAATGGTGGGCACAGGGCAGATAGGCGCTGTTCGACCTGACAAGGCCACATCTATGCTGTCTACAAGGTATGGGTTGATATTCTTTGCGAAGACAGCATGTGGTTCGCATGCGATGTCCGCGTATTCGTAGATGGTTTTGTCAACGTGGTCTTGGAGTCCAAAACCAATGATCACGCAATGCACTGCCGCTTTGCCGCTGGCTTCATTGCTCCATTTGAAAGTGCGGTGGGCAAACTGAATGTGAATGCCTTGCGCCAGCATCCAACTCCACAACACGCCCACTTGTTCACCCTGCGTGATGCTGTTGGTGGAGACGAATGCGACGCGCGTCTGGCTCGCGCCGGAAAGGGCGGGAACTGGGGTCAGAGCCGAATTTCGTTCGACGTTGGCTGTCTCCGGCGAGGTTGCTGTCCTGAATTCGGATCCGACCCCACTTCCCTGACCCCGCATCACCTGACCGCGCTCGTCGCTTACTTCAACACCGTGAGGCGAGTGCGGGGCGGATGTTGGGGGCGATTTCAAAAAGCGAAGCGTATGAGCCCCCGGCATCCGCCCCGTGCTCGCCGTTGTTCCACTATGCAGATAGTTTGCGGCTTTGACGTACCACCCAGAAACGAAGTCGAGTACTCCAGCTCCTTGGATTGCACCAAGAACAAAAGCCAAGTCGGCCTTTTGTGCATTGCTTTGAAATGTTTTGCCCAAAAACGGCGGATTCCCCACCAAAAAACTGCAGCGCTGCGCTGGCAACACCTCATTCCAGTCCAACCGCAGCGCATTCCCATGTACCACATGCGGCGACGTGCGCAGCGGAATGCGGGCGAAGTACAGGCCAAACTCTTCGCTTACCTGCAAGTTCATCTGGTGGTCCATCAGCCACATGGCAACCTGCGCAATCTGCGCCGGGAATTCTTCAATCTCAATGCCATAAAACTGATCGACATTGACACCAATCAGGCCGTGCACATCGACACTTTGCTGCCCCTGGTTGCCACTCAAATGGTGGCTGGCACGCAGTACGGCCAATTCGACCAAACGCAGCTCGCGGTAGCTGATCACCAAAAAATTGCCACAACCACAGGCCGGGTCAAAAAACGTGAGCGTGCGAAGCTTTTTGTGAAACTCAAACAGCTTGTTCCTGTTGCTTTTGACCTTTTCAAACTCCGCCCACAGCGCATCCAAAAACAAGGGCTTGATCACCTTGAGGATGTTCTCTTCGCTGGTGAAGTGCGCGCCCAATGTGCGACGCAACTGCACATTCATGATGCTCTGGAACAGGCTGCCAAAAATGGCCGGGCTGATGGAAGACCAGTCCAGCGCGCAGGCATCGAGCAGCGCCTCGCGCATGGCGCTGGTGAAGTCGGCCATGGGCAAGGGCTCTTCAAACAGCTTACCGTTGATATAGGGAAACGCAGCCAGCTGCTCGTCCAGCGCCTTGCTGCGTTTAGCTTCCTCTGTATTGAGCACCTGAAACAACTGCGCTAGCCGTGACCCCAGATCAGAGCCGTCAACCGCAGTGCGCTCCTCAATAAAAGTGCGCAGCGCTTGCGACGGCTGAAAGATGCCGGTGTCGTCCGCAAACAGGCAAAACAGCAGGCGCACCAGCAACACTTCCAGCGGGTGGTCGGTGTAGCCGCTGGCCTTGAGCGCATCGTGCAGGCGGCCCATACGCTCCGCAGCCTTGATGTTGACGGGGTCTTGCGCCTTGATCTGCAGCGCCTTGTAGCCCGCGATGAAACCGAAGAGTTTGATGTTTTTGTGCAGGTCTTTCAGCTCGAATTCGGTGGTCTGGTTGGTGGCCAGGTGGTGCACTGAGAAGCGCGCAAAGTCGCAGACGATGATGATTTGCGGCAGATCACGCTCGGCAATGCCGGGTAAGTAGTCCAGCGCCTGCTTGAACGCACCATCCAGACTTTTGCCACGCGACTTTTGTTCCACCAGTAGCATGCCGGGCCAGAACAGATCGACAAAGCCCTGCGCACCACCTAATTTCTTGACATTCAGCTCAAACGTGGCAACGCGCTTGTCGGTGATGCCAAAGATTTCAAAAAAGGCTATCCAGAACGGCTTGGCTTCGCTGTCCTCATTGGCCGCGTCCGCCCAGGTGCGGCTGAAGGTCAGCGCGCGGGATTTGATTTCGTTCCAGGATAGCGGCATAGTCGATCTGTTTTTGTGAGTGCCATGTGCTGGCGAAACCATTATGAACGGCGCAGCCCGCAAAATAGTATCCGCACCAACCACCGCCCTGTGCTGCCCCAGCAAACAATACAGTTCAGCCAAATGATCCAAAAACTGTATTGGTACTGTGCTGTTTTCAACTATAAAGTCTGGCGTATGAATTGGCAAGAATTTACGGCTTTATTGGTGCTGGCCACGGCGATGAGTTTCACGCCGGGGCCCAACACCACGCTGTCCACCGCCCTGGCCGCGAATGGTGGTCTGCGCCGTGCCATGCCGTTTGTCTGCGCAGTGCCGCTGGGCTGGAGCGCCCTGTTGCTGTTGTGCGCCTGGGGCCTGGGTGCGTTGGTGCTGGCCGTGCCGCTACTGGCCTTGGCGGTCAAGGCCGTGGGGGTGGGCTACCTGTTGTGGCTGGCCTGGAAGCTGAGCCGGGCCCGCCAGCTCAGCGAGGCCAGCGCGGCAGCCCTGTCCGTGGGTTTTTGGCAGGGCGTGGCGCTGCAGTTTGTCAACATCAAGGCCTGGATGCTGGCGCTGGCCATTGTCAGCGGCTGGATTGCCGGACATGCCAACGCCCCGCAGCGCCTGACCATTGTGGTGCCCACCATGCTCAGTTTTGCGTTCACCAGCAACCTACTCTATGCCACCATGGGTTCGCTGCTGCGCAACTGGCTGCGAGGCCCCGAAGGCACGGGCACGCGGCTGCGCCTGTTCAATCAGGCCATGGCCCTGGTACTGGTCGCCACCGCCCTCTGGATGGCCGCGCTATGAACGCCCAACGCGAACGTCTGGGCCTGTGGCTGGGGCTGTTGGGCGTGGCTATCTTCGCGGTCACCCTGCCGATGACGCGCCTGGCCACCGGGCCAGTCAGCGACCCGCAGCTTTCGGCCTGGTTCATCACCTTTGCGCGGGCTGCATTGGCTGGTGCGCTGTCGGTGGTATTTCTGTTGCTGACGCGTGCGCCACGCCCCACGGCGGCGCAGCGCAAGCCACTGTTCTACGCCATGCTGGGCAATGCCATTGGCTTTCCACTGCTTCTGGGATTTGCTTTGCGCCAGGTCACCTCAGGACACGCGGCCGTGTTCACCGCGCTGCTGCCATTGGCCACCGCCGTGGTGGCAGCACTGGTGCTGCACCAGCGGGCCCGCGCGGCGTTCTGGATTTGTGCAGTGTTGGGCAGCCTGCTGGTGGTCGCGTTCTCGCTCTTGCGGGCGTACCAGCACAGCGGCGGCTTCGGGCTGGAATGGGCCGACCTGCTGCTGGTCGGCGCTGTGGTAGCTGCGGCGCTGGGCTATGTGTACGGCGCGCAAGTCACGCCCAGCCTGGGCGCCGAGCGGGTGATCTGCTGGGTGTGCGTGATGGCCCTGCCGCTGTCCGTGCCCGGCGCACTGCTGACCTGGCCCGACCACGCGGTGCGCACCAGCAGCTGGCTGGCGCTGGGCTATGTGGGGGTGTTTTCCATGTGGGCGGGCTTCTTTGCCTGGTACCGGGGGTTGGCCCTGGGCGGCGCGCTCAAGGTGAGCCAGACACAACTGGTGCAACCGTTCTTCAGTATCCTTGCGGCAGTGCCCTTATTGGGCGAGCCACTGGAAACTGAGACCCTGGGTTTTGCCCTGGCCGTAGTAGCCATTGTGTTTACCGGACGGCGCTTGGCCCTGCCGGCACGACCCTCTGAAATGAAACAACCATGACCACCACTGCCACCACCCCGGCAGGTGTGTCATCCCTGTTTTCCCTGGCTGTATTGTATT
>DAOQRI010000107.1:0-7507 GCA_035355475.1 Rhodoferax sp.
GTGGCCGATCACTTTGACCTGCTCTTCTTCCAAATCCACTTCGTCAAGCACCACCGACTCGTCGGCTACAGCCGATTGCTTCGGATCCAGTTTCTCGGCGTCAATTTCAAGCTTCTCACCTTCAGCTTCCAACGCAGTAGCGTTAGCAACTTCCTCAACCAGCGTCTCTTCCGCTGTAACATGCTCACCAAAATCGAACTCGCCGAAATCAATCTCCGTGACTTCAGTAGCAATATGCCCGGCACCATCCAGGAGATTGAGATCGCTGACCTTGAGTGCTTGAGTCGTCTCAAATCCAAAAGTCTGAGTGGCAGCAAAGTCCTGAGGCGCTTGTGTATCCTCTGCCGCAAGGCTGTCCTTCAACGTAGTCGCTTCAAAATTCGTGCTTGTTTCAAATTGCGGTGCGGCAATTTCAACGTCTTGCAACGAAGGAATCTCTTCCGACAGTTCCTTAGCTTCGGGGTCTGCCAGCGCTACCGGATCTTCCAGCGCGGGTTCAGACAGCACAGGAACCGCTGGCACACTGGGTGTTTGCAAAGAAATCCAATGGCCTTGCAAGCGCAGTGCGTCAGCCGATTTGCGGAATTCCTGGGAGTTCCACTGCACGTCATTGCGTCCTGCAATATCTTCAACCCAACGGCCAAAAGCATGCATCGCGGAACTGCCTGCTTCAATCAGGTCATCGCTTGCTGGACGCTGCTCCGCCAACCAATTGTTTAGCAATTGCTCAAAAGCCCACGCGGCCTCGCCAAACTCATGCAGTCCAACCATGCGTGAACTACCCTTTAGCGTATGGAAAGCCCGGCGCAGCGTCGTCTGATCGGCCAAATTAGATGGATCTTCACGCAAGGCTTGCAATGCCAGCAGGCCGTTTTGCACCACTTCACGCGCTTCTTCCAGAAAGATATCAATCAGCTCTGCTTCGTCATCGTCCCCATCATCAGACAGAGTCGCGTTTGATATCGGTGCCACGGCAACCGGTGCGCTGACTGGCATGGCTTCGATGACAGTCGGCGCTACTATCGCAACTTCCGGCGCCACCAACGCATTCGTCAACTGCCCCTCTTCCTTACAAACAACAGGTTCTGGTAACAGAATCGCAGAACGCTCACGCCCCATCAAGGGCTTGAACTCACCAAGTTCTTCATCGTAAACAAAGAGCTTCTTCGCCAGCGCGCGTTGGTAGCTCAACATATCGATCAGGAAGCCCATAGCCCCCAGGCTATTGCCAAGCTTTTCAAAAATACCTGTGCGTGCAGTCACCTCGTTGATGTCATCAACCAGAAACTGATCGACGCTACTACGCATGCGCAGTGACGCAAGAGACGGTTGATCCAGACCAAGAACCGAGAACACGCCGCGCATTTGCGCAAGTTGGCTGGGTACTTCACGCAGGGGTGTTTTGTCCTGCGGATTTCTAAAAAACTGATCCAGAGATTTTTCAACTTCAGACAGCGACGTTCGCAACTCGTCCACCACGCTGCCCATGGTCTGGCGATCACTGACGCGCCGATACAACTCCTCCATCCATGCTTCCAGCGGCTCAGGCTCACCACCAGAGCAGACATGCTCAAGCCGTTGGGCCAGTCGCGCGCCCCGCTCTCCCATAGTGGACTCTGTCGGATCCAAATCGTCGTAGGCCGCTTCCAGATAAAGGATCGAGGTTGCAACCTCCATGGCGACTGACGCGACCGGTGCACTACCGGCGCGCACCGTAGCATCGATTGCGCGCACCAAAGCGCGACCAAGGTCAACACTCTCTGGATGCAACTTCCCGATAGACTCGGCAACCGCTGTGAACTGGTCTAGCACGACCTTCAGCCGATTGGTATCCCCGCCCGCGAGGGCAGACCACGTTTCTGCAGCGGTTGCAATACGCTTGCGGGCAAGCACCATCAGTGCAGGATCAAATCGACCAAATTGCTCAGTCTCATATTGAATCGGCTTGCTGCGCGTCAAGCTATAGGCAAGACGAACAGCATTCAAGGCATGTGCTCTGTCATGTGGATGTGGCACGGCCACAGAACAAAAGAAAACCAAGTCATGTGCCAGGTGCTCCGAAATCCCAGAGTCTCCCCCGGCAAGGGACGCAAACTGTCGCAAAACACGCGAGGCTGCACGTTTGGTGTAAACATCCACCGGGCAAACGCCGAGCGCGACACCTTCAAAGAAACCGGCGCAAATCATCCAAAATGCACGCGGCTCCATATTTGACTGGGCTGCAGCCAATCCCACGCATTGTTCACTGATGCGTCGTGCCGATTTAACGTCCCCAGTTCGCATCACGCGCAACACGGCTTGATCCAATTGTCCCCTCAAGCCCGGCGTATACGCCAATGACACAACGCCAGCGGGAACAGGAACATCCTGCCAACGCCATTCCACAGGCCACAAATCTGCTGGGTGGACTTGCTCACCACCCGCCAATTCCGCCACCGCGCGATACTGAGGGAACAGTGCAACCGATGAAGCGGTCTTACCCTTGAGCACCCCCTCGAGGTACTCTGTCAGCGCGAAACTGGCGCGCTCGACACGCGTTGCGGCATCTTCACTGCACAATTCAGGGCGTTGAACAAACTTTTGCGCCAAAGCTTCCATCGCCCTAAGCATTTTTGCCGGCGCACCGAGCCCGACCATTTCCAGAGCACCCACTGCTTGGTGCAGTTGCTGGCGTGCAATGCGAAGGTGGCTGGCATCGAGCTCGGCCAAATTCGAACCTCTGGCCAACTCGGCATCGCGTACAAACCTTCGCAATGCTTTGGTGGCGCCGTCCAGTGATTTGCGCAGCTCATCCAGTACCCAAGCCAACGGGCCGAGATCACTGGCCGCCAGTTCGTTGTCGACGGAAGTGGCGGGGTTCGATGACATGGGTTGGGGCTCTCCTGGGATCACTTTGCTGAAGCGACGTGAAATGATCTGCTATCAACTAATCTTGAAACGCGAAACCGATTGACGCAACTCTTCGGCCATCCGGGACAGTTCACGTACCTGGGTTGCTGTCACGCGTGTGCCTTCGCCCGTTTGTTCGGTCACGGCAAAAATGTGCTGAATGTTGTCCGCCACAACATTGGCCAGTCCCGCTTCGCGCGATGCAGAACTGGAAATCTGTTCAATCAAATCCGCAACCTGCCGCGAAACGCGATCAATCTCGGTCAGTGCGGTTCCCGCATTGTCGGACAGTTTTGCACCTTCAACCACGCCCTGAGTCGATCGCTCCATAGCACCAATGGCATCCTGTGTATCTGTCTGAATAGCTTTCACCAGCGCAGAAATCTGTCGCGTCGCGTCGGCAGACCTCTCAGCCAGACGCTGAACTTCTTCGGCTACAACCGAGAATCCACGTCCCGCGTCACCAGCAGAAGCAGCCTGAATAGCGGCATTCAGCGCCAGCACGTTAGTCTGTTCAGTAATGTCAGAGATCAGCTCGGTAATTTCACCGATTTCCTGCGAGGACTCACCCAGACGCTTGATGCGCTTGGAGGTCTCCTGGATTTGGTCGCGAATGGAATTCATACCGCCAATCGCGTCTTGCACCGCCTTCAAGCCAGACTCCGCAGCCATCAGGGATTGTCGTGCCACCGTGGCCGACTCCTGAGCCTGAACCGAGACTTCATTGATGCGCCCGGCCATATCCACGACAGACCGACCCGTTTCACGAATTTCATGCAGTTGCTCATTGGATGCAGCAAGCAGTTCAGTGGAAGTCGCATCCACATCCGCCGTTGTCTGTGCAACGCGGGACGCCGTGTTTTGCACGTTGGACACCAGTGAACGCAACTCTTCTACTGTGTAGTTAACCGAATCGGCAATGGCACCGGTAATATCTTCGGTCACCGTTGCTTCCTGGGTCAAGTCACCTTCAGCAACGGTCTGCAACTCGTTCATCAATCGCAAAATGGCCGCCTGATTGGCATCATTGACGCGTTTGGCTTCATGCTCCTGGCGCTCAGCCTCCACCCGCTGATCTTCGGCGACCACCTGACGGCGGCGACTGTCCTGGAGCTGCACGTACGACAAACCACCTGCGCAAGCCAAGGCGAAGGCAGCAGCCAGAACCAAGACCGCCAACGCACCGCCGCCGATACCCGTTTGTCCCGACAACTCGGCTTGCACTTCTTCGAGGTTGCGGCGCAGTGGCTCGCTGTCGGTAATGATCGCGTCCTGCGCCTCCCGCGCAGATACCAATCCCTGCAAATTGCCCAAAATCGCACTGGCTTGGACCCGTGTCTCTTCGTACATTTTGATCAAAGCATCGAGTTGCTCGCGCGTACCGGCATCCTTGGAGGCGGAGAGTCGCAACTCCTGGCTGCCCGACAACAGTCCCTGGGAAATTTCCTTGAAAGTATTCAAGTCCTTACCCAACAGAAAAACGGCTTCCGGGCTCACCCCCTCTGCAGTCAAAAACTCATTGGATGACTTGCCGATACGCTGGGTCAGCATCACTAACTGCCCCACCGCAGAAATCTCAACAGAAGGGGCGTTCTGCTGGAGTTTCATGGCAAGGATGGCTTCGGCGATTTCAAGCAAGTCAGACGACTGGCGATTGATCAATCGCAACGCAGAGCCAATCTGCGTCAGGATCTTCTGCTGCCCCATCAAGACCTTGGCGCTTTTCTCAGCACGGTCTACCAGCGGCATGATTTTTTCAATTTCATTGGCGTAGTTTTCACTTAGCGCCTTCAGCTTCAGCTCGTCATCGCCACCCTGCAAACCACGGGTCGTCTTGGACAACACCCCCGAACTATCAGACACGTCCGCAAACGCTTGAGCGTTGCCCACAACCGCCTGCGACACCGACTTGGCAAGCCGCTGCGACTGCATCAACGCTTGCCCTGTCGCGCCCAGCTGCTGCGCAACTTTGTCGGCTTGATTCAGCGCAAAAAATGTGACCCCAGCTAGCAACACCAGCGCAGCCCCCAACATCACAGAGAGGGTCCGCTGTTGCTGGCCGACAGTGCGACTGCCCAACCCCGGGATGGCCACCAGATCGCCAACCGCAGGTGCCACAGGGTCACTCACCGCATCCAAGGAAAAGGCCGCGTGCGATGTAGCCCTTGGTGTGTTGGAATCTTCCTGAACCGTTTCACCAGCCATGGCGTTACTGGACTCATCTGGCATGGCAAGGCTGAGCCGGGATTCCAATTCGGAATCCTGCTGCTTCTTGGAAAAGAGATTTTTAAACTGGTCGACGACGGACATAGTGAGGGCCTTACGAAAGGTCTAAGCGCTGATGCTTAAAAATTGTGGGGTTTGCGACAGAATCCGAAGGTCAATTTCTTGCCAATGCTCCCCGGCAATGTCCAGAAACTGGTTTCCAAAATAAGCCGGCGCATCTGGCTCAGGAGGCGAAGACGACGCAAACGCATCCGCCCCCCGCAATCCCAGCAGGCCATCGACTTGCAACGCAGCATTGACCTCCAGCGCCAGGTTCAAGGTCACGACGCTTGGGTCCTGAACCGGCGACACGGTGCGAGGTTTTCCCGCATCGAACGCGATAAACGCCGCCAGATCAACGACCCCATACAGTCCGCCACGGATATTGATGACACCCCGAAACCACTCACGTGAATAGGGAACGGGCTGCAAACTGGCAAGCGGAAAAATTTCACCAGACTGTCCCAGGGGAAACAATAGGTTAGAACCACCCACCCGCACCGCCAACCACGCCACAGACATACCTTCCGAGCGGGCAGCCTGCAGGCGGCTGGCAAGCCGGACCTGAAGTTCTCTCAGTGCTTCGCGATTTGCCATGGGTCAGAAAATCAACCCAGCGCCTTGATTTTGGCAAAAAGCTCAGTCGCGTCGACCGGCTTGGTGATGTAGTCCTTGGCACCCTGGCGCATGCCCCATACGCGATCCGTCTCCAGACTCTTGCTGGTGCAGATGATGATCGGAATATCGGTGTATTCGGCCGTGCGATTGATGGAACGCGTCAGCTGAAAACCATTCTGACCCGGCATCACCACATCCATCAAAATCAGGTCTGGCTTGTCCTCGGTCAGACGCTTAAACGCCTCGTCTGCATTTTCTGCGGACCGCACCGCAAATCCATTTTTCTGCAGCAAATCCGTCAAAAACATAATTTCTGTCTTTGAATCGTCAACGATAAGTACTTTGTGAATAGGCATCAATTCGCTCCTTGCGTAACGGCTCCAAATTGCCGCACAGCTTGCAGCAATTGGTCTTTTGTAAATGGTTTTGTCAAATAGTCCTGCGCGCCAACCATGCGACCGCGCGCCTTGTCAAACACGCCGTCCTTGGAAGATAGCATCACCACTGGAACGCCTGAATACTTGGCGTTGCGCTTAATGATGGCGCATGTCTGGTAGCCATCCAGTCGCGGCATCAAGATATCGCAAAAAATGAGCTGGGGTTGGTAGTCATTGACCTTGGCCAGGGCATCAAACCCGTCTTCAGCCAGCATGACATCATGGCCGCCTTGTTTGAGGAAAATTTCAGCGCTACGGCGAATCGTATTGCTGTCGTCTATGACCAGAACTCTGACATGGTTTGATGTAGTAGTCAAAAAACGTTGCTCCTGATCATGGTTGGAGTTTGCAGACAAACTGCCCAGGTTCAATTCGCACTTTCATATCTGGACCATCTCGAAATCTTCCTTGCGGGCCCCGCACTCAGGGCAGGTCCAATTCATCGGTACCGCAGACCAACTTGTTCCTGGTGCGATTCCATGATCAGGGGCGCCTGCCGCCTCGTCATAAATCCAACCGCAAATCAGACACATCCATGTTTTAGTATCGGTCACAGCTTAAAGGGCCTTCGAATAGAATGCAAGGATTGTATCGATGCCGCATTGGCAAACTGCCCACTGCCAGCCCCAACTTTGCCATTCTGTCTGATGACAAACCCTAAGACAGGCCACTTCATGACAGCGACGCCCGACAGTGACTCGGAGCTCGAAATTGACAGCGACGAACCCAGCGCCTGCGTCATGGTGTTCAATGCCAACGACCCCAGTGGCGCCAGCGGAATTTCCGCCGACATTCAGGCCATTGCCTCCGTAGGCGCCCATGCGCTGCCGGTCATTGCCGGGACCTACGCGCGTGATACAGCAGAGGTCTACGAGCACTATTGCATGGACGACGAAGCCGTTACAGAACAGGCTCGCGCGATTCTGGAGGACGTGCCGGTGCTGGTGTTCAAGGTTGGGTTTGTGGGCTCGCCAGAAAACCTCAGCGCTGTGGCGGAACTGGCTTCGGACTACGCCGATATTCCACTCGTGGCCTATATGCCTGACCTGTCCTGGTGGCAGGAAGACAAGATTGACCTGTACCAGGACGCCCATAACGAATTGTTACTACCCCTGACGACACTGTTGGTCGGAAACCACAGCACCCTGTCGCGATGGCTGCTACCCGACTGGAGTGAAGAGCGCAGCCCCACCGCCCGAGACATTGCGCGCGCTGCCAACGTGTTCGGCGTGCCCTATACCTTGGTCACCGGCGTCCCGTTGCCCGACCAGTTCATCGACAACGTGCTGTGCTCGCCC
>DAOQRI010000108.1:0-7400 GCA_035355475.1 Rhodoferax sp.
CCGGGCGACCGGGTGGTGCTGTTCATGCGCAACCACCCGCGCTACCTGGAAATTCTGTGGGCGGCATGGTGGGCCGGTCTGGTGGTGGTGCCGGTCAACGCCAAACTGCACGCGCGCGAGGTAGAGTGGATCATTGACAACGCCCAGGCACGCTGGGTCTTTGTCACTGCCGATGTTGCGCCTGATGCTTTGGCCGGTCTGGAGCGCCAGATCGATGTGGAAACAACGCAGGCCGACGCACTGCTAGCACCGCTGAGCAAAGCCGCAGTAGCCATGCCTACGGTGCGCCAACCCGACGACACAGCCTGGCTGTTTTACACCAGCGGCACCACCGGACGACCCAAGGGCGTGATGCTGACCCACCGCAACCTGATGACCATGGGTCTAACCTATTTTGTGGATGTGGACCCTGTGTCGCCGACGGATGCCATCGTCTACGGCGCACCCATGTCACACGGCGCGGGCATCTACGCCATTCCCCACCTGATGGCCGGTGCGCGCCATGTGGTGCCTGCGTCGGGCGGGGTAGATCCGGCAGAGCTATTTGCGCTGGGCCGCGCGCTGGGGCCGCTGTCTACCTTTGCCGCGCCCACCATCGTCAAGCGCCTGGTGGACCATGTCGAGGAAACCGGCATTGGCCCAGACGATGCGGCGCAGTCGTTCAAAACCATCGTCTACGGCGGCGCACCCATGTACGGCGCCGACATAGCCCGGGCGCTGCGGATCATGGGGCCGCGCTTCGTGCAGATCTACGGCCAGGGCGAAACGCCCATGGTCGGCACGGCCCTGTCTCGCGCCCACCTGGCCGATCAGGGGCACCCGCGATACGCTGAACGCATGGCATCGGTCGGCGTGGCACAAACACCGGTGCAACTGCGCGTTGCCGATGAACACGGTGTGAACCTACCGGTAGGCGACATCGGCGAGGTGCTGATCAAGGGCGACAGCGTGATGGCCGGTTACTGGCGCAACCCGGACGCCACGGCAACGGCCATTCGCGATGGCTGGCTGTTCACCGGTGATGTGGGTTGCCTGGATGCCGACGGATTTTTGACGTTGAAGGACCGCAGCAAGGACCTCATCATCAGCGGCGGCTCCAACATCTATCCGCGCGAAGTGGAAGAGGTGTTACTGATGGCGCCCGGCGTCGTGGAAGCCGCCGTAGTGGGCGCGCCCGACCCCGAGTGGGGCGAAGTAGTCGTTGCGTTTGTGGTGACGCAGCCTGGTACCAGTATCAGCACGCAGGCGCTGGATCAGCATTGCCTGGCACACATCGCCCGCTTCAAACGACCCAAGTGCTATGTGCTGGTGGACAGCCTGCCCAAGAACAACTACGGCAAAGTACTCAAGACTGCGCTGCGCGCACAGTTCGCTGCCCGTCAAAACGAGTCAACAGCCTGACCGGCCGCACGCTGGCGCATGCGCCTGGCAGGTAGCGCCACACTGCGCTCCAGCCAGGTACGAAACCGCAGCGCAACCGGGTCGCTCAGCCGGGATAGATGCGCGATCAGCGCGTCGTCGCGTATATGCATGCGGCTTGGTTTGCCACCCATTTCCAGGCGTTCAGGGTAGGTAATGGCCAGCAGGCGCGCATTGAGTTTTCGGCCCAGTACCCGCTCCACGTCGGCCAGCGGTACCCAGCGCCAGGTGTCGTCGTCCTCCAGAACATGGATGGTGGTGTCTTTGAACACATAGTGCGTGCCATGCACCGGTAGCCACACTCCCGCGCGCACGGTGTGGCGAAAATTGGCCATGAGGTTGATGAGCGGACGTGAAACCGCTGCACCATATCCCCAGATCAGGGGTATCAGCAAGATTCTGCCGAGCTCATTGCCCACCAGCCAATAGCCAGTCAGGCCAAAGCCCAGGGTGCACAGCGCAATTTGAATCGAAGGGTAACCAAGGAGGCTCTTCATGCCCCCAGTCTAGCGCTGCCCGACCCAGTAGGCCAGAACAATGCCGCCTGTCACCAGCACCAGCCAGCCTACCAGTAGCCTGCGCCACAGCGCAGGCGCATGGCGCAACTCCATAAAGTCCAGCATCACCAGCAGTGCCTTCACAAAGGCCAGTGCAAACATCACCAGCACCGGCGTCATGCCGGCACGGCCAGACAGGCCACTTTCGCCCAACCAGAAGGTTACGCCCGTGGCGGCCAGAAGAACCAGCCAGATGTGGTTGACTGACCCAGAGAACATGGAAGTTGCGCCCTTCATCGCATCACGTACACCAAAGGAAAGAGCACGATCCACAGCAGATCTACCATGTGCCAAAAGGCCGCACCCGACTCCAGCGCATGGTGGTCGCGTGCGCCATAGGCGCCTTGCAGCGTCTTGACCAGCAGGATCGCCAGGAACAGCATGGCAACCACCACATGTAGAAAGTGAAACCCGGTCAGCAGCAGATAGAACATGTAGAACGTGTTGGTGGACAGGTCAATGCCTGCATCCGCCTTGGCAGAAAACTCCGATACCTTCAGCGCTACGAAACCCGCACCGCACACCAGCGCCGCCACCAACCAGCGTGCACCCGCTGGCGACGCGTCCGCCCGCACCGCCTGCACGGCGCGCACCACACACCAACTGCCGGTGATCAGCAGCACGGTGTTGATGGCGCCAGAGTGCAAGTCCAGCGTGCTTTGCGATGCATTGAAGAGCGCCACATCCTGCGCACGCGCAAACGCGTAGGACAGAAACAGAATGCAAAACGCCAGCATCTCGGCCAAGATGATCAACCACACGGCCAGGTCACCCACGAGCCGGGGCGGGGCAGGCATGGCGCTGGTGGTTGTCATGCCGGTAATTCTAGGAATCGCCCCCCGGCGTGTCCTTGAACTGGGACAGGCAAATGTGCAAAGCACCCGCTGCCCTGCCCCACCGATAATCAGCGACCGCCGAAACCGGCAAGCCCTGCAGAAAAAAATTCCCCATGCACACCCAAAGCTTCATCCCCGGCAAGGATGCCTCGCTCGAAAGCACCATCGCCACCCTGCAGGGCAAGCTCGCAGCGCTGGGATTCCATGTGGAGGAGCGATCCTGGCTCAACCCCGTTGACGGCATCTGGTCGGTGCATGTGCGCGACCGCGACTGCCCGCTGATGTTTACCAACGGCAAGGGCGCCACCAAACTGGCTTGCCTGGCCAGCGCTTTGGGCGAGTTTTTCGAGCGCCTGTCGTGCAACTATTTCTGGAACCACTACTACCTGGGGCGCGACTTCGCGGAAGGCGACGGGCGCCCCTTTGTGCACTACCCGCAAGAACAGTGGTTTGCACCCGGTGACGATGGCGCCTGGCCCGCCGCTCTGCTGACGCCCGAGTTGCAGGTGTTTTACAACCCGCGCGGCACGATTGACGCGCGCACGCTGGTGGACTTCAACTCTGGCAACCAGGAGCGCGGCATCTGCGCCATTCCCTACGTGCGCGAGCGGGATGGCAAAACTGCCTTTTTCCCGGTCAACCTCATCAGCAACCTGTATGTGAGCAACGGCATGTCGGCCGGCAACACCGCACCCGAGGCGCGCACCCAGGCCCTGTCCGAAATATTCGAGCGTTACGCCAAGTTCCGCATCATCAGCGAGGGCCTGTGCCTGCCCGATGTGCCGCAGGACGTCATCAACCGCTACCCGCGCATTGCCGCGGGCATCCAGGGTCTGCGCGATGCGGGCTTTGGCATTCTGGTCAAAGACGCGTCGCTGGGCGGCCAGTTCCCGGTGATGAATGTGACCCTGCTCAACCCCCACGACCAGGGCTGCTTTGCCAGCTTTGGCGCCCACCCGCGATTCGAAATTGCGCTGGAGCGGGCGCTTACCGAACTGCTGCAGGGCCGTGCACTGGATGCGCTGGGTGGCTTCCCCGCGCCAGGTTTTGACATGGAAGAGATTGCCAGCTCGCCCAATATCGAAATCCACTTTGTGGACTCCAGCGGTCTGATCCACTGGAATTTCCTGAGCAGCCAGCCGAACTTCCCATTCCACGACTGGAACTTCAGCAGCACCACGGCGCAGGACTACGCCTGGTCGGTGGCCGCCATTCACCAGCTGGGTTTTGACATCTATGTGGCCGACTTCCAGCACCTGGGTGTGTACGCCTGCCGCATCATCGTGCCCGGCATGTCCGAGATCTACCCGGTGGACGAACTGGAGTGGGAGAACAACAGCATCGCCAATGACATCCGCGAAGCGATCCTGAACTTGAGCGACCTGGACCACGACGAATGCAGCGATCTGCTGGAAACCCTGAATGAAAGCGGCCTGACCGACGACCGCCTGGTGGCCGCGCTGATTGGACTGGCGCCGGGCGACAACCCGTTCTGGAAGGACCTGCGCGTGGGCGAACTGAAGACCCTGCTGGCACTCAGCATCGCTGACGCCGAGGCCACCGCCGAGGGGTGCGAGTGGGTGCGCCAGTTTGGCCAGGTCAACCCGGCGCGCAGCCAGATCTACGCCTGCGTTGAAACCCTGCAACAACTGGATGCGCACGCCGACGTGGCGCACTTCAAGACCAGCCTGCAAAGCATCTACAGCGCACAGAACCTGCAGCAGGCACGCGCCCTGCTCAACCGCGAACTGCGCTTTTTCGGGGAACCGTCGCCGGGGTTAAGCCTGGAAGGCTGCGAGATGCACCAGCGCCTGCTGGCAGCCTACGGCAAGCTCCATGGGCAACCGGCTGCGTCTTGATATTGCTATTACTTTGATAGCTGTCTACGTAAGTAATACGAGGGTTTTAAGCCATTTTGGCACTCAATTTCTGAATAAACGCCCGTTGTGGGCCTGCATCTCGAATTTGGAGGCGTTTTCCATGAGCATCCTCACACCCATGACCGAAACGGAGTTCGCCCGCTACCTGGCGCGGGCTATTCCCGAGTTCGCGCAAGACAAGGTGGACGCCGGCCAGTGGTGTGCGCAAGAGGCGCTGGAGCTGTCCCGCACAGGCTACGCGGAACAACTGCCACAGGGACTTGCCACGCCGGACCATTTCTTCTTCACCGTGCGCGATGCCGCCACCCACACCGACGTCGGCATGCTGTGGTTCGCCGCACAAGAACGTGCGGGAAAGCACATCGCCTATGTCTACGACGTGTATATCCTCACTGCGCACCAGCGCAAGGGACACGCCACCCGCGCCTTCGCAGCGCTCGATGACCTGGCACGCGAGCGCGGCCTATCGGGCGTTGCGCTGCATGTCTTTGGCCACAACGTCGGTGCCCAGACGCTGTACCGCAGGCTGGGCTACCTGACAACCAATATCAATATGTTCAAACCACTGATAGGTGCGCCATGACCACAGGGCGCTCTCATTCCTCACCCGCGGGCTGCTTGTAACGGGCATACGACCACAGGTACTGCCCAGGCGCCTGGCGGATCAGCCTCTCCATTCCGGCATTGACCGCTGTAGCGGCCGCTTCGGGAGTGGCTTTGGGATCACGCAGTTCCGGTGCGTCGAACGGCTCAAAATGGGTGACGAAGCCCTTGCCACCGGGTAGCCTCTCGCACCAGCACAGCAGCACGCGCGCGCCGCTTTGCTGCGCCAGACGGGACAGCAGCGTCATGGTGTAGGCCGGGCGTCCAAAGAACGGGGCCCACACGCCCTGGCCCAGCGGCGGCACCTGGTCGGGCAGGATGGCGGTATAGCCGCCACCGCGCAACTCGCGGATCAGGCTGCGCACGCCCGACAGGCTCGTGGGCACCGTCTTGAGTCCCGGGCGGTTACGCGAACTGGCCACCAGGGGACCCAGCCAGGCTTTGCGCGCCGGGCGATACATGGCCACCAGAGGGCCGTGGGTCGGGCCATAGCGCTCGGCCAGGGCCTGGCCGGTGAACTCCCAACAACCAAGGTGCGGAACGGCAATGATGACGCCCTTTCCGGCGTCCAGCGCCGACTCAAAATGCTCCAACCCATCCCATTGCGCCAGGTGCAGAACCCCCTTGTCGGCGGGGCGCGTCCACAACCACGGCAGTTCCGCCACCATGGCGCCAATGGCGGCACGCGCGGGGCGGTATTGCGCCGGGCTGAAGCCCGCCGCGGCGGCATGCTCTTCAAACCGCTGGCGGTAACCGCGCGAAAAGCGCCACACCAGCCAGCCCAGCAGCGCGCCCACGCGCTGCATCCATGGCAGGGGCAGTCGGCCCAGCAGGCGAAACAGGCGAACCATGAACATCGCTACATCGCCTTGAACAAACCAGCATAGCTGCGGCTGACTTCAAGCTTTTCCGTCAGACCCCGCACGCTGACCAACTGGCGTCCGCGCTCATCGCGACTGACCCCGGCAATGGCCTTGATGTTGACCAGCGTAGAGCGGTGGATCTGCCAGAAGAGATTCATGTCGATCTCTTCCACCAGTTCCTTGATGGGTTTGCGAATCAGCGCCTCGATCGTGGCAGTTTGCACCCGGGTGTACTTTTCATCGGAGATGAAGAACAGTACCTCTTCCACTGGAATCATCTGGATCGCCTGTCGCACGGTGGCTTGAATCCACTGCAACTTGGCCGGCGCCTGTGGGTTGAGTTGACCAGCCAGACGCTGCAACAGCTGCTGCATCTCGGGTGTGTGGGTTGCCAGCGGCGTATCCGTGTCTTCAGGTCCTTCGGTTTTGCGATTGGTCCGCTCGGCCATGCGCTGGCGGATGCGCTGCACCGTCACCTGCAGGCGCTCGCGCTCGGCGGGTTTGAGCACGTAGTCCACCACGCCCTGCTCAAACGCCTGAACCGCGTACTGGTCGTAGGCAGTGATGAACACAATCTCACAACCCGGCCAGCCCTGGGCCTCGTCAAACGTGGGCAGTTGGGCGATCTGACGCGCTGCGTCCACCCCGGTCAGCCCAGGCATGCGGATGTCCAGAAACACGATATCCGGGTGGTGTTGTTCGGTCAGTGCCACGGCCTCTATGCCGTTCTTGGCTTCTGCCACGATGTCCAGCTCGGGCCACACCTCGGCCAGGCGGGCGCGAAGCTGCTCGCGCATCAGGCGTTCGTCATCGGCAATCAGGGCACGGGGCATGTGAAAACTCCATTTAAACCATGCGTGGGGTCAGCCATTGTCGCCGGGCGGCGTGTTACCCGCAGCGACAAGCGTCAGAGACGCTAGGCTGGCATCACTTCTTCCGGACGCACTGCATACGGCACGGTAATCGTGACCGTGGTGCCGCCGCCGGCCGTCTCGGTGATGGCCAGGCTGGCTTTGCCGCCATACAGCAACGCCAGGCGTTCCCGGATATTGGACAGGCCAATACCGGTGCCGGCGGTTGCCGCCTTGCCAAAGCCCAGGCCGGTGTCGGCCACCGTAACCGCCAGTTTTCCGTGCACGATTTCGGCCACCACCGTCAGGCTGCCGCCCTCGGCCTTGGGCTCCAGACCGTGCTTGATGGCGTTTTCCACCAGGCTTTGCAGCATCATGGGCGGGAATTCGG
>DAOQRI010000109.1:0-7399 GCA_035355475.1 Rhodoferax sp.
ACCGGCCAGTACCAGGCAGGGGCCGTGCATGTAGTTGACAGCTTCTTGCTGGGCGGTATTCAGGCCAGTGGCAGGGGCGACAGACATTGGGGGGAGGGTAACGATGAAAGGCAGAAACGCAGGAAATGACGCGTGGCAGGCACGCTTTGAAAACAGATCAGAAGCGGGGAGTGGTTGATCATAACGTCCGCCCGGTAAAGAACGTAACCAGAGGTTACCGGCCAGGTTGTCTCGTGACATTGGCTCACAACTCGGCTGGACAGGTTGATTTTCGTCATGTGATCAACTTGCCCGCGTCACTAATCTCGACTCACAAGCGATGCCAGTGCATCGTATGGAGGGATTAGAGATGAAACGAGCACAGTTTCTGCGCTATGTGGGCGCCACCTTGAGCGCAACGGCCCTGGCACCCGTCATCACGGCTTGTGGTGGGGGCGGCGACACGGCCAGCGCAACCTCTGTCGACACGGTGGCAACGCCCGTGACGACCGCGGTATCGACGCCAGTATCCACTCAGCCCCCTGTCGCAACGACCTTGTCAGCCGAAGAAATTGCAGGCTTGAAGTTCATGCGAGAGGAGGAAAAACTGGCCCATGACGTGTACGTTGCCCTTTTTGACCTGTGGGGTGCGAACGTTTTCAGCCAGATTGCGTTGAGCGAGACCACGCATACCGAGACGATATTGGCCCTGCTCACCAAATATGGCATTGCCGACCCGGCAGCGGGTAAAGCGCCGGGTGTCTTTGAAGATGCGGCTCTCCAGACCCTTTACAACACGCTGATCACCATGGGCCAACCCAGCCTGATTGAAGCGCTGAAAGTGGGAGCCCTGATTGAAGAGACCGATATCCACGACATCGACGTGAGAAAGGCCATCACGGACGAGGCCGACATCCTGCAGGTCTACACCAGCCTGCTGTGCGGCTCGCGCAACCACCTGCGCGCGTTCAATGGCCAGCTACTCAATCGAGGGGTCACCTATGTGCCCCAGGTCATCACTCAAGCGGAGTGGGACGCAATTGCCAGTGCGGCGTCTGAATCGTGCGGCAGTTAGCCAGGTAGCAGAGGGTCTAATTCACGTTGCGCCAGCTGCCATCAGCCTGACGGCAGGCTGTGCCCACAACCTTTTCGATCCGTCCGCCAATCACCGCGTCCACGGTGTATTCGCGGCATGGGCCGCTGGGTGAGTCATAGGTGCGCGTCGGGACCACCGTGTAGGTGTTTCGTGTATCCGGGTTGACCCAACTGGAAGGCACCGAGGTGCGCACATTTTCGAGCGCAAGAGTGGCCTTGAGACGGTCGTTGTCGTCCATGGAGCGCCCCACGTTGCCGCCAATGCTGGCGCCAATCACCGTGCCCAGAATAGTGGCAGCCGTGCGACCCACGCCATGCCCTATTTGCGAACCCACAACGCCGCCCAGAATTCCACCGACGACCATGCCACTTTGTTCCTGTGTAGCAGGCACCGCGCAGCCAGCCAAAGCAATGACCAGCGTGGAACCCGCTGCAAATCGGGATGATAAAAACATGAGACGCTCCTTTGAAAAAGACTGGTTTTCAGTCTACGCAAATGAGATCGTCTGGCATTGATGAAAATCAACGTATCGATCGTGCGAATCTCAGGTCGCGCTACCTGCCAGCCTGGCCGTGAGCCCGAAACCGGCGTTGTAAACCATATGCACCAAAACCGGAGGCCAAACGCTGCCCATGCGCTCACGCAGGTGTCCCAGCACCAGTGATGGAGCCGCTACTGCCAGTGCCCAGGCCAGAGGCTGCGCACGCAGATGCAATGCTACAAAAGCCACAGTTACCAGCACGTTGGCCAGCGTGACAGGTCCCAGGCGGCGTGGTTGCCGGCGATGGGTGGTCAGCCGCAGCGCCTGCCCCTGCAGGATGCCGCGAAACACCAGTTCCTCCGCAAGCGGCTGCACCAATACGAACGACACCCAGGCGACCCAGCCAACGGGTGCGTACATGCGCGGGCCAACCAGCAGACCCAAAGCCACCCATGCCGGCAAAGCCAGCAGCACGGCCAGCGCCAGATGGGTGTCGGGTGGCCAGACGATGAGCGCGGGCCGGGGCAGCGTCAGGCCACACTCCTGCATCAGGGTAGGCGGGGGCTGCTCTGACGGGCGAGGACTTTCGGGTGCGGTCACGCTCTGATCTTCCCACGGGTGCGTTGGTATGGAGAGGTGTAGTCAGGAAAAAAGCGCCGCCCGTTGCCAGAAGGCGCCTGGTATGCGGCACCAGAGCCTTCCAGCCCGGGTGGAGCGATGAGCTTTTAGTGACGGCGCAGGCGACGTAGCCCCAAGCCGACCAGCCCCAGAGCAGCCAGCATCGGCAGCACGGGGTCGAACGGCGCCTGGCCTGTGCCTGCGGTGCAACCACCTCCACTGGAGGCTATTGGCGTGACAGGTACAACCGGGGGAACCACCAGCGGTGTAGGCGTCGTGCCCACAAAGCTGGGTGCAACCTGCGTATCAGCCACCACGGGGATGATGCGGATCGTTATTTGGGTGTTGGTGGTGGCCGGGTTGTTATCCAGGTCGTCACCGACTTTCACAATGTAGTTGATGCCCAGGTTCAGCACATCTTCAATGTCGTCAATGGCGTAGAGCTTGTCCGCTTGCCACACTTTGAATTCGGCATCACTGACGATGGCAAAACCGGAGTCAAAGTTCTTGCGCCAGGCGGCCCCGTCCCACCACGCGACGAGATCGGCGTCGGTAGTCGGATCATTGTCAAAGTCCCAAAAAATACCTTTGGGCTGCCATACCATGGGAAGCCAGTCCCCGAATAGTGGGGTGGTGAGGGGTACTGCGGCAGGGCCGCCGTAGTTGCTCGGTAATACGCTGGTCGAGTAAATGGTGTCGGAGTCAATCAAGGCAGCGCCACTGGCGAAGGGATTGGGGCGGGTGCCGCACGGCAGCACCGAGCATGTCTGCGCCACATCAAATCCGGCAGTCCTGTTGTCAAAGAAGCCATTGGTAGTGAAGTGTTGGTCGGGTGCGCCGAATAGACCATGCGAGAAGGTTGCCAGGCCGTCACCGTCAAAAAGATCCGAGCCATCCAGCATCCCATTGCCCGCTGCCCCCTCGCCCTTGCCGAGGGAAATGTGCAGCTTGTCTGCAATGCCCAGAGTGCTTGCAGACTGAAATCCGGTGCCCAAGCCCGTTCCAACCACGATCTTGTAACCCTTGAGGCGCTTGCCCGTGTAGTTGTTGATCTTGCTGAACACCTGATAGGGCTGCAGCCCCCCGCCGTCCGCCACATTGAAGACCAGGTCAATGCCCTTGCCTTCTGCACTGTTTGCAATGCCATCCACCGTCGCCGGCTGCATGGCAATCTTGAAACGCTTGTGCGTCTGGAAGGGGCTGGAGCAGATCACGGGCTCCGGGTGGGCTGTGTCGAGATACGCAGATAGACCACTGGTGGAATCGGCAGCGTCCATAAAGGCCGTGTTGATCAGGCAGTTTTGCGGCTTGCCCTTGGTGACCGCTGTATCTCCATTGACGGCCTTGATACCAACCGGTTCGCCCACTGGCCAGACTTTGCCACTGAGTTTGGCCATGGCTGTACCCAGTGCATCCTTGATATGACTTACAAAGCTGTCGCCCAGGGCCATGGCGGAGTAGGCGCCAGTGACCTTGTCAAACGTGCCAAAAGTGGAGCCGTCGACCGTGCGCACCAGGGTCACATCGACGTTGTCCAGATTGAGCGCCCCCACACAGGCGGTGGACGTGCCGGCCACACCACAGTCGCCTTTGAAAGCGCCGGGTGCGGTGTCTGGGTTGGTGTTGGTGATGCTGCCAGCATGCAGACTGGTTGCCAGCAAGGTGCCAGCCACGGCGAGGCTTATCGCACTGGCCCGCAAAGCGGAATTGTGTGTGTAGTTCATAGACTCTTTATTTGTTTTCAACAAGAAAACGCCGCCTGCAACCAGGCGGCGTTTCGATTAGTACGGATCGGCTTATTTCCTGAGTACAACAAGACCGCCTGCACCGGCGGCTACATAGACGCGGCCGTTGTTAATGGTGGTGGCAGCAGCCCCACCCACAACACCCTTGATGGCCATCAGACTTGGCGTGGCAACATTACTCCAGTCCAGCTTGACCACTCCGGATTCGCCGTACGCCACATAGAACAGCAAGCGAGGAGCAGACAGCGTGACCAGCGAGCCGGTCCAGTCGTAGAAGGGCGTGTTGGCCGGGAAGTACTGCGGCGTCATGTACAACGCACCACCTTCCTCGTTTTCATAACCAGCCAGTTTCTGCAGTTTCAAATAACCCACTGCGACTGGCCGGCATTCGCCCACGCCACCCTGTTTGGCGCTCAGCTTGGTCACATCGGTGATGGTGGAGCAGACATCAGCTGCCTGACCAGCTGGCACCACGAGCGGCCGCTCTTCAGTGGCCGGACGGATCAGGTCGATCATGCGATAAGCCACCAGACCAAAGCTGTCGTAGCTGAAGTAGGCGATATCACCCACCACATGCACATCCACGCTCTTGCCGTCGGCCGAGCCGAATGCATTGTCATCATCTGCCTTCAGTGGTTCGAAGGTCTTGATCAGCTTGTCAATGCCCAAGTCTGTTGCCACCCCGCTGGCCAGGAACGCGGTCATGTCGACCACCGAGATGCCATAGGCACCCGCTGCAACCACCGCATAGGTCTTGCCGGTGGCGGAGTTGGTCCACAGCTTGACAGTTGCTGCGCGGCCAAGCGGGGGCTTGCCTGACGTACCGAGCGAATCGCCGATGTTGGCCACCACGCTGGCGTCCGTGCCGGCGGTTGCTGTCGTGTCATACACCGTCAGGCCGTTGTCACCGTCTGCAACGATGGCATATTTTCCGGAGAAGACTACGCCGTAGGCATGGTCCTGACCAGTCACCTTGTTAAGGCCAACGCTGCCCGCTTCGGTGTTGTGCTCATAGATGCCACCGAACGCGTTCAACAGTGCCGGTGCGCCCACAGCCGCACTACCGCTGGTGACAGCCGACACATCTACCCGGCGCATGCCCAGACTCTGACTCATCACGTAAGCCTTGGTCGGGTCGCTGCCGAAGCCCACTTTGAAGGCGTGCGGCGTTGGCATCACGTCAATGCCCGTCGTGGGGTACTCGTCTGTCAGCGTGTTGGCCACGAGATGCAGTTCGTCAATGGGGTTGAGACCATCGGCGATGCGCCACACGCTCATGCCGTGCGGGCCATCGGCCAGATACAGATGATTGCCCGAAACCGTCACACCTTCGGAGTGGCCGATCGCGATCGCCTCCCCGGCGCTGCCATCTATCTTCGCGCCGACTTCGTTGGTGCTGACTAAATTCACTGGCACGGCAAAGCGATTGGCCACTGGTGTGCCCGAGGTTGTCAAATCGACGAAGTCGACGTAGCTCACGCCGCCGGCGCCCGAAGACTGCACCGCGTCCACCTGGCCTGCAGCGGCAGGATTCATCGATGCCATCAGGAACAATGCGCCGCCGTGGCCATTGATTTCACCCGTGGCCAGCATCACCGGGGTGGGGTAGTTACCGTTGGTTGCCACCAGGAACGCTGGCATCGACTCGTCACCTACCACCACGGGCGTCATGTCGTAGGACTTGACGAACTCATAGTCGGGCCAGTAGACCTTGGCGTCGGTGTCATTGTTGTAGCTACCGCCGCCATTCTTCCACTTCGTGGCAGGGTCTTCGGCACCGCTGGCCACCACCAGACCAGCGAAGTGGTCGGTGTAGTAAGCGCGGTACTTGCTGGAATCCGTCGGGTCAGTCACCACCCGCACGTCCATCACACCGGCTTCTTTCAGCATGCCGGAGCCGAAGTGCGACAGGATGCCCTTCTTGTCCACATTGATCGGGGGCTCGTCCGGGCCATGGGCCGGAACGGCCGGCACGTAGCCAGCATAGACCGGCTTCGTGCTTGCCGATGCGTTGGTGACGTCCAACGCCACCAGGCCGCCCAAAGAGTAGGCCACGTAAGCCACGGTCTTGCTGCCGGGCAGATCCACCAGTTCCATGGTGCGGGCGTAGTAGTAGTACTTGCCATAGCGGTCGAACTCGGCCCAGGGATAGAAGATGCGATCATTCTTGTTGCCCAGTTCTTCGGCGGCCTGCAGGTAGGTCGGCATGCCGTCGGCATCCACGCCACCGGCGACCACGCCTGCCGTCAAGGATGCATCCGGGCAGGAAATCTTGCGTTTCGGATAGCCGAACCAGTCTTCCTGTGCCGTATTGGCGCAGTCGGCATACAGGTTGTAGGCACCCGCTGGCGCCAGGTCAGCCGGGTTGTAGATGCCGATGCCCAGGAAGCCCAGCGCCGCGTAGAGCTTGCCGCCGTGCTGCTTCAGGCTGACCGGGCCGCCCCATGGGCTCTCACCGGCGTACTTGAGTGTCCACAGCTGTGTACCATCAATAGCCAGCGAGCCATCTGCTGCAGCGCCCAACAGGTTCGACAGCCTGGTTTTCTGGATGCCATAGGAGCCATTGGCGATATACAACTGATCGTCAGCTACATCAACAGTAGGCATCGCCTGGTCGTCATGGACCAGCACGTCGTTCACGGAGCCACCTGTGTGTGGCACGATAGATGCAGCTTCAGTAAATACCGTACCGCCACCGTCTGAATAGGTGTATGCAGGCGTCATGTAGTCCACCGTCATGGTGCGTACATAGGTTGGCGTTGCCGGGGCGGTGATGTCCACCACGCCAATACCCTTGCTGCCCATCGACAGCAGAGCGTAATTCTTGCCGCTGTAGGCTTTGACCACCGTGATGTGCTGGATGTAACCCGGCACCATGATCTCGCTCACCACATCTTTGGCCATGCCAACTTTGGTCACCGCGAAGCGGTTGGCCATGCTGTACAGCGTCCAGTCAGTTGTGCCGTCGTTATACGGCGTCACGGCCTGCGTGGCACCTCCTACCAGCGCCGCCTGGGTGTCAATAAATGCCTCAATGATGCTGGGGGCACTGATGCCTCCCGATCCACCACTGCAGCCTGCAATGATCAGGGCGCTGGCTGCCGTTGCCGCCAGATAAGCCTTGCGCAAGTGCAAGCCCAGTCTTGTAGTTGAAGTGCTATTTGTCATGATGTGTCTCCGTTGAGTTGACCCTAGCCAAGCTTCGACCGTTGCCTGTTCTCGCGATTTGACATTTGTCAACGTCGGGGTCGATCCAGGTCAAACGTTCTTTGCATTGGCACAGGCATCAAAAAAATCGCCGTCTATCAGCAGACGGCACCTCAGGCAACCGGGGTGGCATCACCCCGGTCGGTAGGCTTCAGTTGCGACGCAGGCGGCGCAGACCCAAGCCAATCAGGCCAAGCGCAGCCAGCACTGGCAACACAGGGTCGAATGGCGCGTTACCGCTGGCAGTAGTACAGCCACCGCCACCACCACCAC
>DAOQRI010000110.1:0-7308 GCA_035355475.1 Rhodoferax sp.
CCAATCGGGGCTCACGCTTTGATCACCGGAGGGCATCATGGTTCGCAAGGTATCTACCAGTCGGTTTGCTCCGCTGAAACGCAAGGTGACTGGCTCATTGCACAGGCTGCTAAACAGGCCCGCCATGAGAGGCATCGCGTCTTCGCCAATACGCACCAGTTTTGACCAATCGAGGTGCCAGGGCGGTGGGGTTGAGGACATGGCGTCGCGCAAGGCCTCCATGGACTGCGCATTCAGTTCAGCCGGACTGCACCAGATGGCGCCAATTGAATAGTCCCTGGCATCCGGTGCAGGTCCAGCCAACCGTGCTGCACGCGAAACGGGCGAGACGCTGCCTTGCGGCTCCTCGCCAATGGCAGCCCATTGCGGAACGATGTTTGCAAGAAGAGCGGAGAACTCCTGGGTCGCCTGATCGAAACCTGCCTGGTTCTTGGTTGCGCGGTACAAATCCAGCAAAGCGGTGAGCCAGGACAATGCAGCCGACGACGCTGCAGACTCTCCACGCAGCGCATCGAGTAAGCCACTTTCGGCCCCCCGGTCGTCGCCATTGGCAAATCGGATGGCAGCTTCTTCAAGCTCGGGGTCCGTCGCCATGTCCTCCACGTCGATGGCGAACAACTTGGACGTCGAAAACCCAACTTCAGCGCCGTCGTAACTTTGGGCCAATGCGCCCATCGCAGACGCCCGCACGGGCTTGCCAGGCGCTTTGGCTTGCGCTGGACCTGCGGGGCCCATACCGTCGCCCATTTCCGTCGCAATAAAGTCCGCCCCGTCCGGTCCACGGGAATCGGCATCCAGGTCCGAGGTCGCGGTGGTGTCAAACTGCTGGGAAACGGTTAAGGGAGCCGGTGGAATAGGTTCCGGACTCTTTTGCTCTGGCGGTGCGGTCTTGTTCACTGGAAAACCGGCGCCCTTGGCAGCGGCATCCTGCTTGCCTTTCCACCATTGCTTGGACATCTGGGCTTCGATTTCGTCGATCTTCTTCAGAGTGACCGCACGCCCATCGGGGTCGGTTGCCATACTGGACTGGAATACCGAAGGTCGCCCCATGCCAGCCAAAGCCGATACGCCCCGACTGCGCAACTTTCGCAGCTGGTCAAACTCCCGCTTTCGAATGAAATCGTTCTGGCGCTTGCGCTCGATCATGGCCTTGAGAACCTGCTTGTCAAAGCCGCTGTCCTGATCGATTTGGGGTCGCTCCAAATCCGACCAGTCCTTGGTCGGATTGCGAACGAACATCGCCATTTTGGACAACAATCCCGGGCGATCGTCTTTGGTGGCCATACGCGCAGTTTACCGAACGGGCAGAGGGGTCAGTCCCTGAGAGTCAATCGCCAAACATTTTTTGTTTGAGCTCACGTCGCTGCTGGGCTTCCAGCGAGAGTGTCGCTGTGGGGCGTGCCAACAAACGGCCGACTCCGATGGCCTCACCAGTTTCGTCGCAATAGCCGTAGTCCCCGGCATCGATGCGTCCAATAGACTGCTCAATCTTCTTGAGCAACTTGCGCTCCCGGTCGCGGGTCCGTAACTCCAGCGCATGCTCTTCTTCAATCGTCGCACGGTCTGCCGGATCGGGCACGACCGATGTGTCCTCGCGCAAATGCTCGGTAGTTTCACCGGCACTGCTGAGGATGTCCTGCTTGAGCTTGATCAATTTAGCGCGAAAGGCCGCCATCTGCACGGAATTCATGTACTCGGAGTCCGGCATGGCCATCAATTCCGCGTCGCTGAGTTCGGCGGCAGGCGTGGTCTTCCAGTTGTTCGCGAGCTTGGCGTCCTTTTTGATGGACGAAGGCAAGGCGGGAACAATCAAGGGCGATGGAGTCGCCTGGGTGTAGCTGGCTTTGGCTGCGGTTGAAGCCACTGATTGGGCGATGGAAGGCACTGTCAATTGCGCTAGTCTGGACGAAGGCCTGCCGGCTTTTGCGGGAGTTGGAGCAACTACGGGAGCGGCCACAACGGCAGCGACCTTTTCAACCACCGGCGGCGCAACAACGGTGGGCTTGGATTTGGAGGTAACAGGCACGGGAACGGACTTGACTGACTTGGTAGAAACGGGCATGGGAACGGGGCTTACAGCAGCCCGGGGTTTGGAAACGGGTTGGGGAGCTGCCTTCACGGCGGGCTTTGCAGAAGGCGGCGGCGCCGCCTTGACGGCAGATTTCTTGACGGGAGCAACCGGTTTGGCCACGGCTTTGGTAGCAGCTTTGGCTATCGGTTTGACCGCGGGTTTTGCAACCGGCTTTACAGCCGGCTTGGCAACCGATTTGCCGGCCTTCGGCAATGCGGCCTTCGCCACTGGTTTCGGTGCTGCTTTAGGAGCGGCCTTGGGCGCCACCTTGACAGGGGCTGCCTTCTTGGCAACTGGCTTGCCTGCGGATTTGGTGGGCACTGAAACCTTGCTCTTGGGTGCGGTGGCCTTGTTGTCTTTTCCGGTCTTGGCTTTCACTTCTTGTCTCCTGGCAGAACGCTCCTGCGCATGGTCGGTTGGGCTTTTTGTCCCGCTGTGGCCCTTGGCAGGCTTCTTGGACGGGGGTTCTTCGGCGCGCGAGTGTACAGGCTTCGCCATCGGAAAACCCATCAGTTGCAAAATCGAGACAATCATTTGGCCTTCAATCCGAAAATAAACATATCAAAAATAACGGTTTTCGCTTCCGCCAGCCCATTGCAACCCAGCCAAAACCCTAAACCAACGACTGCTCCATGCCCTGCATCAGGATGTCTTTTGGCAATTCAATACCGATAAAGACCATTTTGCTGCCCCGCGCTTCGCCTTCGGCCCATGGCGGCCCCAGGTCGCTGCCCATTAACTGGTGCACGCCCTGGAAAATGACTTTGCGATCCGTACCTTTCATGTACAAAACGCCCTTGTACCGTAGCATCCGTGGGCCATAAATATTGACGATGGCGCCCAGAAAATCTTCCAGTTTGGCAGGGTCAAATGGGCGGTCCGACTTGAATACAAAACTCTTCACATCGTCATCATGGTGGTGATGGTGGCCGGTACCGTGAGCGTGTGACGGGTGGTTGCAGGCCTCGCCGGGAGCGTGGTCGTGACCTTCGTGATTGCCATGGTCATGCGCGTGGTCATGGTCGTCTTCTTTGAGGAAGTCCGGGTCAATGTCGAGCTTGGCGTTCAGGTTGAAGCCGCGCAGGTCAAATACTTCGGATAGCGCCACCTCACCAAAGTGCACCGCCTTTTGGGGCGCACGCGGGTTCATGTGCTTGAGGCGGTGCATCAGTGCATCGGTCTCCTCTTTGGGCACCAGATCCGTCTTGCTGATAAATATCTGATCCGCAAAACCCACCTGACGGCGCGCTTCCTGGCGGTCAGTGAGCTGAAGCTCCGCATGCTTGGCATCCACCAATGTCAGTATGGAGTCCAGCAAATACGACTCGGCAATCTCGTCATCCATGAAAAACGTCTGGGCCACAGGGCCAGGGTCGGCAACACCCGTGGTCTCGATCACCACGCGGTCAAAATCCAGCAGCCCTTTGCGTTTCTTGGCCGCCAGCATTTGCAGCGTGTTGCGCAGGTCTTCGCGGATGGTGCAGCAAATGCATCCATTGCTCATCTGGATGATTTGCTCATTGGTGTCGCTGACCAGAATGTCGCTGTCGATGTTTTCTTCACCGAATTCGTTCTCGATGACGGCAATCTTCTGGCCATGCGCCTCGGCCAGCACGCGCTTCAAGAGTGTGGTTTTTCCCGAGCCCAGAAAGCCGGTCAGGATGGTGGCAGGAATCAAACTCATGGGGCAATCCAAAATTCAGCAGGTGGGGAGTGTACTGGTCAATTCAAGTCGCTTCACTTACGCATGACCACCAGCCCCTTGAGGTATTCGCCCTCGGGAAAGGCAATCGTCATCGGGTGATCCGGCGCGCCGCCCATGCGCTCAGTGATGTAGCCGTCAACCCCTGCGTCGGAGCCTGCACCAGCCACGATTTTGTGAAACAGATCGGCACTGATGCCGCCCGAGCATGAGTAGGTAAACAACACGCCACCGGGCTCCAGCAGCTTCAAAGCCAGCCGGTTAATGTCTTTGTAGGCCCGCGCAGCGCGCTCGGCATGGGCCACGGTCGGCGCAAACTTGGGTGGATCGAGCACGATGGCATCAAAGGTACGACCCTGGTCCAGAAACTGGCGCAACGAAGCGTTCACATCGGCGTCCAGAAAGGTGGCTTGACTTGCATCAAGGCCATTGAGCACCACATTGGCCTGTGCCTGCTCCAATGCGGGTGCCGAAGAGTCGATCGACGTGACATGGCCGCCCGTATGCCCACCCGCACGCAAACCCGCCAGCGCGGCCACCGTGAAGCCACCGGTGTAGCAGAAGCAGTTGAGTACCCGCTGGAACCCCAGGCGGGCGCAATAGTCGGAAAACCTTTTGCGGCTGTCGCGCTGGTCCAGGTAGAAGCCGGTCTTGTGCCCGTCGGCAATGCTGAGCGCCAGCTTCCACCCGTGTTCCCGTAGCACCAGATCCGTGGGTGTGCTGGCATCCCCGCCACGCAGCCAGCCCGTGGCTTCGGGCAGCCCTTCCAGCGCACGGCTGCTGGCGTCCGAACGCTCATACAGCTTGGTCAGGCCGGTCGCAGCCAGGAGCGCATCGGCGATAACGCCCTTCCAGCGCTCAACACCGGCCGAAGTGAACTGGGCCACCAATGTGTCGCCGTAACGGTCAACAATCAACCCTGGCAAGCCATCGGATTCGCCGTGGATCAGACGCACGCCGTCGCTTTGTATATCAAATCGGGCTCTAGCCGTCGTGGAATTTGCGCAGGCAGCTATAAAAAACGAAGCGTCGATGCGTTGCTTTTCATCAAAACTCCAGACCCGCGCCCGGATTTTGGAGGCCGGACTGAAAGCTGCCCAGCCCAGAAACGCGCCATCTGCCGCTTCAACCCGCACCGTTTCGCCACTGTCGGCGCTGCCCCGTTGGATGGCCGATTCGAAAATCCAGGGGTGCCGGCGTTTCAGCGAGCGCTCTTTGCCCTCGCGCAGTTTGATGGTCTTCATGGGGCTATTGTCGCTTGCAGCGGCATAGGCGCAGAGTGGGGTTCGATAGAATGACCGGCTTGGCTGATCACGTTCGGCCTCACCCCACAAGGCAGCACCGCAATGGACATTGCATTCTGGTTCAAAGCGTTTCTTGGCGATATTTCCGCTGTCGTCTTCAGTGCCGTGCTGATCGCAGGCTACTACCTGTGGTTGCAGTACCAGGTTCGCAAAGACCCCAGTTTCTCCATCCACAGCGTCAACAAACTGGCGCGCAGCCTATGGGTGGCCAACGTGATGCGCAACCCTGCCAAGGATGTGATGGCCGTTCAGACTCTGCGTAACTTCATCATGGGGGCCAGTCTGATGGCCTCTACTGCCACCTTGCTCATCATCGGCACGCTCACGTTGTCGGGTCAGGCCGAGAGCATCTCTCGCAGTTGGCACGCACTGGGCGCGGGGGGCGCCTACGCCGCCGAACTCTGGATCGTCAAGGTGCTGTGCCTGCTGCTGGACTTCATCGTCGCATTTTTTGCCTTCGTCATGGCCGTGCGGCTGGTCAACCAGGTGGTGTTCATGGTCACGATGCAGGCGTCCGACGAACACCCCTTGCTCACCCCCGAGGCCGTTGCGCGGCGGCTGAACCACGCGGGCGACTTGTTTGCCATCGGCATGCGGGCATTTTTCTATGCGGTGCCCTTGGTCTTCTGGCTCTTTGGGCCGGTCTTTCTGGTGTTGGCGACCGTCGGCTTGGTCTTCACCCTGCAGCGGCTGGATCGCAGCGAACCCGCGCAAGACTGATCAGCCTTTGCCGCCCTTGAGTTTGGCCCGCGGATGGGCCGCATCGTAGGCCTTGGCCAGGTGCTGGAAGTCCAGCCGCGTGTAAACCTGCGTGGTGCTGATGTTGGCATGGCCCAGAAGTTCCTGCACCGCACGCAGATCACCGCTGGACTGCAGCAAGTGGCTGGCAAACGAATGGCGCAGCATGTGCGGATGCACCGGCGTGGACAGTCCGGCTTGCACGCTGCGACCGCGCAGGCGCTGCCACACCGATTGGGCGGTGAGCCGCGTGCCGTTGCGACCGATGAACAGGGCGGCACTTACGTTGGCTGCATCACTGTGGCCCAGCACAAACGCGCTGCGCGCCTGCAGCCAGGCTTCCAGCGCTGCAATGGCCTGGCGCCCTACCGGCACAGCGCGCCATTTGCGACCCTTGCCACAGACATGGGCGTGGGCGTCTTGCAGGTCAATCCAGCCCTGCCCCGCCGCATTACCCGCCGCGCTGGCCTGGGCATCCAGCCCAATCAATTCGCCCACGCGCAGCCCGCTGGAGTAGAGCAGTTCCACCATGGCGGCATCGCGCAGTTCCAGAAACGCCGCCTCGGTTGATGCGCCAGGCTTCAAATTTATGGATGAAATGGGGCTATATCCCTCGTCAATACTACGCAGCGCGCTATCGTTTTTAAATGACGCGAGTTGCACCGCATCATCCACACCGAGGGCTTTTGGCAGGGGTTTCGGCGCCTTGGGTGAGCGCACGTCCTGCACCGGATTGCTGGTGACCAGCCCCTGACGACCCAGCCAGACATAAAAACCGCGCCAGCCCGACAAGATGAGGGCAATACCACGCCCGCTGCGTCCACCGCTGTGCATCTGCGCCACCCAGCGGCGGATGTGGGCATTGCGCACGGAAGTGAGTTCTATTGGCACTGCCGCGGCGTAGTCGCGCAGTTTGATCAGGTCCAGCGCGTACAACTCAACCGTGCGGGCGGCCAACCGCTTTTCGACGCGAACGTATTCGAGGTAGCGCTCGGTGAGGCGTCCGGGCGGCAGAGGATTCTGCTCCGTGTCCTCCGCCCGCTGCGCGGGCTCCCCCTTGACCTGCGCAGAACCATCTGCCGCCCCGACTTCTGGTTCTGCGTCAGTGGGCACGTCTTACTTCAAACGCGAAGTCGCGGCACTGACCAGTTCGCCAATGCGAGCCAGGAAATCGGTTCCCATGCCGCTGTGGAAACGGTGCGGATCGGGTGAGGCCAGCACCAGCATACCAAAGGCAGGTGACATGCTGCCAGCCTCTCCACCGCGCAGGGGAATCAGCGCCAGCGAGGTCACCGTGCCCGGGTCTGCCAGCCAGCCCACCGCCTCAAAGCCGGTATTCAGGCCACAAAAGGGCTCCATCAGTGAGGAGGCGAACACCTTCGCGTCTTCGCTCACCTCTTTGGCCGCCGTCAGACTGGCGTATTCCGTTGCAACGCCCCACAGGCGTATGCCGACTTGCGGAACGGTATACGTCAGTGTGACGGCGGCCAAAG
>DAOQRI010000111.1:0-7296 GCA_035355475.1 Rhodoferax sp.
CAGGCACAGTTGCGCAAGGATGGCCGTCTGCCGTTCCTGCGCCCGGACGCCAAGAGCCAGGTCACCATGCGCTATGTGGACGGCAAGCCCCACAGCATTGACACCGTAGTGCTGTCCAGCCAGCACGCGCCCGAGATGAGTCTGGGCAACCGCATGACCGATGCCTTCTATGAAGCTGTGCGTGAAGAGATCATCAAGCCGGTGTTGCCCAAAGAGTGGCTCACTGCAGACACCAAGTACCTGATCAACCCTACAGGCCGTTTTGTGGTGGGTGGCCCCCAGGGCGATTGCGGCCTGACCGGACGCAAGATCATTGTGGACACCTATGGCGGCGCGTGCCCCCACGGCGGTGGTGCATTCTCTGGCAAAGACCCAACAAAGGTTGACCGTTCTGCTGCTTATGCAGCCCGCTATGTGGCCAAGAACATCGTCGCTGCCGGGCTGGCGCGCCAGTGCCAGATTCAGGTGGCCTACGCCATTGGCGTGGCAAAGCCGATGAACGTGACGGTTTACACCGAAGGCACGGGCGTCATTCCCGACGACCAGATCGCCGCGCTGGTGAACCTGCACTTTGATTTGCGTCCGCGCGGCATCATCCAGATGCTGGACCTGTTGCGCCCGATCTATGAAAAGACTGCCTCCTACGGTCACTTCGGTCGCGAAGAGCCGGAATTCACCTGGGAGCGCACCGACAAGGCGCAAGCCCTGCGCGCGGCAGCTGGATTGTGAAACTGCAGACACAACGCTTCATCGATCGCTGGGTGGGCCAGCTTCTGTGTGGCGCGGTGTCGGCGTGGGTGCGATTCACGGGGCTCTTCGGTGCATCAGCACCGTTGGCCACTGAACCCAAGAATATTCTGGTTATTTTGCTGTCCGAGATGGGCAGCATCGTGCTGGCCGGACCGATGTTTGCACAGCTTCGGCGCCAATACCCCGGTGCGGCCATCCACATCCTGCAACTCAAAAAGAACCAGGAAGTCTCCAAACTCTTGCAGCTCACCGATGAAGCCTGCATGCACAGCCTGGACGACAGTTCGGCCGGATCGCTGGTGGGGGACATCCTCTCCATCAGCCTGAAGATGCGTCGCCTCGGACTGGATGCCGTGATCGACTGCGAGTTGTTCTCTCGCGTGAGTGCGCTGCTGTCCTTTTCCACGGGTGCTCCGGCGCGGGTGGGTTTTACGCCGCACACGCAAGAAGGCCTGTACCGCGGCAGTTTCATCAACCACGCCATTCCCTACAACCCCTACCAGCACATCAGCAAACAGTTTTTGTCGCTAGTGGATGCACTGAATTCGGCCGGTAGCGTGCCGCGCAACAAGGCTGCGCCGATTCGTGAACTGCCCGCAAAAACCGAACTGTCAGTGGCTTTTGCAGATGGTGAACTGCCAGCCTACCGCAACAAACTGCTGGTTGACCACCCGATAACAGCCACACGCAAGCTGGTGCTGATGTATGCCGGTGGCGGCATCCTGCCTGAGCGCGCCTGGCCTGCTAACCACTATGCACGCGTGGCACAAGGATTGTGCGCGGCAGGTTTTTCGGTCGGCTTGATTGGCCTGAAAGACGACGCGCAACTGGCCAAAGACCTGATCGCCAAAATCCAAGACAGCGCCTGCGTTGACCTGACCGGCTACACACGCAGCATCCGCGAACTGCTGATGCTGTTCCATGCCGCTGAGTTGCTGATTACCAATGACGGCGGCCCCGGCCACTTTGCCACCCTCACGCCCATACAGACCATGGTGTTTTTCGGCCCCGAGACCGGCAAACTCTATGGTCCACTCGGTAAGCGCAATGCCATCCTGGAGTCCGGCATTGCCTGCTCCCCCTGTCTGTCGGCCTACAACCACCGCCTGACCTTTTGCGATGGCGACAACCAGTGCCTCAAACGCATTGCACCCGATCCGGTGCTCGACCAGGCATTGGCTTTTCTTCAGGGCACACACCCGACCAGGGAGACAGGCAACTCAGGTGTTGCGGCATGAGCAGTGCATCGGCGGTGCAGCGTTTTGTGTTGTGGGTGCTGGGCTGGATCGAACGCTACCGCTACATCAAGTTTGGAATCGTTGGGGCCAGTGGCACGGTGGTGAACCTGGTCATGCTGCACATCGGGCACGAATACCTATTCAATGCCATTGAAGCGTCCTACAAGAAGCCCTACCTGTCCCTGGCGCTGGCCATCTCGCTGGCCACACTGAACAACTTCACCTGGAACCGCCTGTGGACCTGGTCTGACCGTGTGCGCACACTGGAGGCAGAAGAAGGCGCACAGCCGGTCAGCCTGCGCTTGCTGGGCATGGAATTTGGCCAGTACGTGACGGCGTCGGCATTTGGCAGCACGCTGCAATACGTCCTCACCTTGTTGCTATCGGGCAGCATGGACTACCGGCTGGCCAACATCGTGGCCATCGTTGCCGCCAGCGTGAGCAATTTTTTGGCCAACGACCGTTGGACCTTCAAGCGCCACAAAGAATGAGGGCCTCACGCTCCACCCTGCCTTGGGCCTGGATTGCCTTGGTCGCGGCAACCCTGGTGGTCTATCTCTTCGGATTGGGTGGCTCCTACGCACCCACCAATGGCGACGAGATGGTTTACATCCACATTGCCCGCATGACTGCCGAGTCGGGCCACTGGCTGCCCTTGCAGTCCGAGATCGCAGGCATGCGCAACACCAAACCGCCACTCCTGTTCTGGCAAGCCATTGCTGCGGGTGACTGGGGTAACAACTGGAGCCTTTGGGCACTGCGCCTTCCGAGCATCGTCTACACGTTTCTCACTACCGCTCTGCTGGCGTTCTTTACCCACCGCATCAGCGGCAACCTGCGCACGGCTTGCATTGCAGCGGCGGTGTACCTGCTGTTTTTCTCCACCTTCCGGTACGGCCGGGTGTACCTGACGTCCGCACCCGAAACCTTCTGGCTATCGCTCCCGATGTGGTGGTTGCTGTGGCTTCGCCTTCGTCACGCGCCCCAAGGAGCGTGGGCTGCAGGGCGTTCTGCGCAGGTCAAGGAGGAGCCCGCGCAGCGGGCGGGGGACACGGAGCAGAACGCACTGCGGCCCACGCTCCTGACTGACAACCTAAACTGGCTGGCCTTCACGCTCATGGGCGTTGCCATGGCACTGGGCGCCGCCTACAAATCGTTTGCGTTGGTTGCTCCGGCAGCCGCAGCCGTTTGGTGCGCCTGGCTGCTGAGCGCACCGCGTTTGCAATGGCATTTGGTGCTACGGACCACACTGGGTGTGACCTGGAGTGCAGCACTGGCGGTGGGCATTTTTTCACTCTGGCTGCTGCTGGACCCGGACCCCGCGGGAGTCTGGCAAGAATTCGTATTGGGCGAAAACGCCGGCAAGATGAGCAACACCCAGGGCTACTGGCATGCGGCGTTCTTCGGCGTCTACCCCATGTGGACACAATTGCTGGCCTATCCCGCCAATGCCGGTTTGCTGTTCTTCACCGTGCTGGGTGTGGCTTGGGTGGGACTCAAGTACGCGTTCAAGCGGCAGACTTACAGCCAACTCACCGCGGCGCAGTGGATTCTGCTGGCATGGCTGGCAGTGTGGCTCATCGTCTTCACCATACCCAGCCAGCGCTCCGAGCGCTATGTCATTCCTGCCATTCCGGCACTGGCCATGCTGATGGCCTTGGTGTGGGAAAGGATTCCCAAGCTGGCGTTTTGGGTCACTCTGGCCATCATGGCGCCCGCTCTCGTGATGCTGGCACGCATTGCCTGGGTGATGGGGGACCTGCAAATTGCCAGCGCCACCCAGGTCACTATGACTCAGATAGCGGTCTGTGCAGGTTTGACGGGGGCTGCAGCCGGATTCGTTATAAGGAACTGGCTTCGTGCGATGACTCTACTGACCTGCCTGATGGTGTATGCCAGCTTCAGCCTGATGGTGGAGCCCCTGAGCACGCCTTCCGCAGGCTATAGCGAAGCGGTCAAGGCCCAAGTCGACGGCAAAAGAGTCGCCGTGCCCAACGGCTTCACCGGCCAGTACGAACGCTTTCACTTTGTACTGCCCACGGCAAAGCTGGTGCCATACGACGCAGAAGGCCGCAACACCGGCGCTTACCAGCCTGATATGCCCCCAGACGAACGGCTGCCCTATCTGTTGGGCCAATTTGACGCAGTGGTGTGGCTGCAAGGCGACCTTGCCCAAACCGAACCCCGCTGTGTACCGCAGTGCAAACTGCTGGGCACGCGCTGGCATGTGAAGAGCCGCCACAAAGCAGGCGAGGTGACCCTGGGCAACCTGTGGCAACCGCAGGATTGGCTATTCAGGCATGAGTGGCTAGTCGAAAAAACCCCCTGACTAAATAGACCTGCAGCGCAACCCAGAGCCACGGGTCCAGCACGGCGTCCCAGACGTTTCCAGTGGGCAGGCGCCAGACCACAAACACCAGCGCCGCAGATAGCACCACGCCACTTGCGATCAAGTGCCGATCCCGAGCCGTGTAGCACCCAAACACCCAGGGCAGCAGGCCCACCACAGCCACCAGAAACACGGCAGCAGGGCTGAAGCCGAAGGCATACAACTGCACTGGCAGTGCGGCAAAACTATCCAGCAGCAGCGCCCAGCCCAGCAAGGCAGCCAGCCACGACAGCCACAACGCTGGACCTCGGGAAGATGGTGCAGACTCGGAGAAACCCGGCGTCACGTTGGCGCCATCGGCTGCACGCCATCGCACAACCAACAGCGCGGCACACAAGAACACGCTGGTAGCGCTAGGTGCCTGGAACGCCAGACCCAGCCAGTAGGTGGCTCCACTGGGTCCTGGTAGCCATGCCCACGCTGCAAGACCTAAAACAACCAACCACTGCACCTGCTTGTTGTGAGCCCACCCAGTTGTCGGTCTGGCAGTCAAACGCAGGCCCAACCACGCCAGCACCACGCTCCAGCCCAGATGCAACCAGATCTGCATGGCGCTGTGAGAAGGCAATAGCGGTGAATCCGTCGCTAATGCCTGCGCCAGCCAGCCATTCACGAGTGAGGGCATCTGAGCGCTCATGGCTTCGCTCCAAAGCGCTGCCAGGCAATGCGCTTGCGACCTGCCGTGTAGCTGACCCACAGGCTGCCATCGGCCCAGGCCATGGCCGGGTACGAGAACTCGGCCGGTGGCGCGCCCTGCTCCAGCGCCTGGACACGCGTCCATTGCAGGCCGTCCGATGACCGGCTCAGGTCTAAAGCGCTGCGTGAACTAACCGACGGGTTGTGGACTAGCAGCAGGTTGCCAGCCCCCGCTGCAATGGCGGCCACTGCAGCATCCGGGTTGTCCAGCGCCAGGTCGGGCAGGTCCGCCCAGTGCCGGCCACCATCCACCGTCTGTGCCACTGCGATCTTGCCGTTGGGCCGCACATCCCGCATCAAAGCCAGCCACTGCTGAGATGACTGGGCCACGAGAGAAGGCTGCAAAAGATGGGTGCGCTGTGACATGCGCGTAAGCCCCTGAAAAGCACCGTCCCGGTCAAAGCGCAGCGCCACCGGGTACTTGATGCCCAGTTCAAAATACACCGGCAGCACCATGCCACCATCGTCCAGCGCTATTGGCGCATTGCGAACCAGGTGACTGGTGTTCCAGAGCCACGAAAGGGGCAGCACGCGAACTGGCTCAAACATCAGTTCGCCGAGGCTGTTGTCCGCACTGCTTTGGCGCAGATGCAGCACACGCGAGGCCGCCCAGCCACCCCAGCCCGTGGCCACCACAAACAGGTGCATGCGGCCACCGCCGTCCGTCCATGCCACCGGGTTGCCCAGGCGGCGCAGCCCGAAGCCCAATTTTTCGCCCATGGCAAAGCGGTCCACCACCAGGCGCGCCGCCGTCCACCGCTGGGTGATGCGGTCGAATTGGGAAGCGGCAATCTGCACATTGGCCGCGCTCTCGCGGTCACCGGCAAACCAGAACGCGGTGAGTGCAGCCGCATGGTTGGCAGGCATGGCCAGCAGGTTGCTGGCGTGGGCAGCAGCCATGCCGTCGGGCATGGGAATCGTGCCGCGGTCCTGTTCAACCAGACCCGCAGCGTTCTGCACGGCCGATGCGTCAGGCCCAACCGCACGGGCCAGTGCGGGATTGGATGCGCGCTGTGCCATGTCCAGCCACACCAGGGCGCCGGCGACCAGCAGCACGGTCATCAAACGCACAATGCCCGAGCGAACAGTTGGTAATGGAAGGGACAAAACAAGGAACCGTAGTCAGAAACACGGGTATCTTAGTGGCAGGCAATCCATTCACTGTTGTGGGGACATCCACGCCCTTCCGAGATACGGGAATCACACCCCACAAACCCGGGGATGCCAAACCAGCGAAAATCAGCGGCATGAGCAACACCACCATTTTGAACGTCCAGAGCCTGGGCTTTCCCTGGCAGACCATCGACCCCTTTCTTTTTTGCGTCCACCACAACGACGCCTACCCAAAAGGTAATGCCCGCATGGGTCCGGATGCCTCACTGGCCGGGCGCAATATAGGACAGGACTTTGGGGGCAAGGACGGCTGGAGCATGTACCACGGCGAGACCATTCCCGGCTTTCCGTCGCACCCCCACCGGGGTTTTGAGACCGTCACCATCACCCGCGCCGGGCTGATCGACCACTCCGACTCGCTGGGTGCCACCGCGCGCTTTGGCGGTGGCGATGTGCAATGGCTAACCGCTGGCAAGGGTGTAGTGCACTGCGAAATGTTTCCACTGCTGAACACCGACCAGCCCAACCCGGCCGAACTGTTCCAGATCTGGCTGAACCTGCCCGCACGCCACAAGATGGTGGAACCCCACTTCACCATGTTCTGGCGCGAAGACATTGCACGTGTGCGCACGCCAGACGCGCAAGGACGCGTGACCGAAGTCGCCTGCATTGCAGGCACCCTGGGTTATGCCAAAGGCCTGCCGCCACCACCCGACTCCTGGGCATCGCAGTCCGAATCCGACCTGGCTATCTGGACCATCAAGATGGAGCCCGGCGCGCGCTGGACGCTGCCCGCAGCCAGCGGCCAGGGTACGCGGCGCATGGTCTATTTTTTTGCAGGCTCCGAGATCACGATCGCCGGGCAGGCCATCGCACCCGGTTCAGCGGTTGAACTGGCTGCCAGCCAGGCGGTCGAACTGGTGGCGGGTGCGGACGCGACCGAACTGCTGGTGCTGCAGGGCCGTCCCATTGGCGAGCCCGTGGTTCAGTATGGCCCCTTTGTCATGAACACCAAAGCGGAGGTGCAGCAGGCGTTTGCCGACTACCGCGACACCGAATTCGGCGGCTGGCCCTGGCCTGCCCCCGATCCGGTGCACCCGCGTGAGCAGG
>DAOQRI010000112.1:0-7280 GCA_035355475.1 Rhodoferax sp.
CGCAAGGGTTTCCCAATGACGGTGCTCCAGATCCTTGCTGTCGAGCTGCGCCACCTGTTCCGACACCGGTTCGTGCTCACCCAAAGCGCCTTTGAGAGCGGGAATGGCCGCCAGCAACTGTGCCACGCCTACCTGCCCCGCCCTGTAGCCCACATTGTCTGAGGCACTGTCCGATGACCCCGCAATCGTTCCGCCCATACCTAGAAAAACCAACTTCTTCGACATATTTGCTCTTTCCGCTTGCAAACAAAATAAAACTGGTTAAAAATACAGTTACTGGATGCCGAAACAGTGTGTATAGACCAACAGCCCCTCGGCCCAGAACCAAGGAGTCAGCATGCTTGAGAGTCCCAAACTTACCGCTAGGCAACAACAGATTCTGGATCTGATCCAAAGCGCCATAGCACGCACCGGCGCACCTCCCACACGCGCAGAAATCGCCAACGAATTGGGCTTCAAGTCCGCCAATGCCGCTGAAGAACACCTGCAGGCACTGGCGCGCAAGGGCGTTATCGAGTTGGTCAGCGGCACATCCCGTGGTATCCGGCTCAAAAGCGATGCCATGCGATCCATCAACGAATCCCGTTTCAAACAATTCTCCCTGCCACTGCCCGGTCTGGCCCAGTTGGCATTGCCGTTGGTCGGCCGGGTTGCGGCAGGATCACCCATTCTCGCCCAGGAGCATGTAGACAAGACCTACTATGTTGAAAACAGCCTGTTTCAGCGCCAACCCGACTATCTGCTGAAGGTACGGGGCATGTCCATGCGCGATGCCGGCATCATGGACGGCGACCTGCTGGCGGTGCAGTCCACCAAGGATGCAAAGAATGGCCAAATCATCGTCGCCCGGCTGGGCGATGAAGTGACGGTCAAGCGCTTTCGGCGCAACAAGAATGTGATCGAGTTGCACCCAGAAAACCCGGACTACCAAACCATCATCGTGGAACCGGGTGAAGCCTTTGAGATTGAAGGTCTCGCGGTGGGGTTGATCCGCAACACCATGCTCATGTAATTTCCTGGACATCCCACTATGAACATCGCTCTATTTGCCCAATCGGGTATTTTCAGGTTGATACAGACTTTTGCGAACTGGTGCACGGCTGGTCCTGCTATTGAGCGCCGGAGAGCCGCACTGGCTGCTCGCTCCAGCAATCAAGTTACTCCTAGTTTGCTAGCAGCACCTTCATATTTGACGAGGACTGGTGCCAGTTTTTATGCACAAAGAAAGCCACTGCGCGTGGTTCGGGTCATAGAGGCCGGGCAAAACCGAGCGAGCGCGGGGCGCATCGTGATATCGGGGCGTATGGCCGACGTTTGTGCGGAACTGGATCGACTGGCGGCGAGTGAGGCAGCGCTAACGTGATGGGATTCTGCTGATCAAGGAAACTGCCGATCGCAAGCCTTTGCGCTGCTCCTGGGCGTCGGGTTGAGCGAACTCGCCGACAAGGCACAATGGTGTCCATGAACATTGTGATTCTGGATGACTATCAAGATGCGGTTCGCAAGCTGGAGTGTGCGGCGAAATTGGATCAGTACCAGGCCAAGGTGTATACCAATACGGTCAAAGGAATTGGTCAGCTTTCGGTCCGCCTGAAAGACGCGGATGTGATCATCCTGACCCGCGAACGAACACACATCAATCGCCAACTCATTGAAAAGCTACCCAAGCTCAAGCTGATTTCGCAGACTGGCCGTGTCGGACTTCACCTCGATATCCAGGCTTGTACCGAGCGTGGAATTGCCGTTGCCGAGGGTACTGGATCCGGCGTAGCCCCCGCAGAATTGACCTGGGCGTTGGTGCTGGCTGCCATGCGGAGATTGCCGCAGTACATCGGCAATCTCAAACATGGAGCCTGGCAACAGTCTGGCTTGAAGGCGGCATCTATGCCTGCGAACTTCGGCATCGGTAGCGAACTCAATGGAAAAGTGCTCGGTATTTGGGGCTATGGAAAAATTGGCAAGCTGGTCGCAGGCTACGGTCGGGCATTTGGCATGCACGTCGTGATATGGGGCAGCGATGGTTCCATGGAAAAAGCGCAGGAAGACGGCTACGCGTGCGCACCAAGTCGGGAGTCGTTCTTTGAAAACAGCGATGTCTTGTCCATTCACCTGCGGCTCAGCGACACCACAAAGCATTCCATTGACCAGACGGACCTGGCTCGCATGAAGCCCACTTCATTATTGGTCAATACATCCCGGGCAGAAATCATCGAGTCCAACACGCTGATCGGTGCTTTGAACCGGGGGCGACCTGGCATGGCTGCGGTTGATGTTTTTGAGACCGAGCCCATTTTGCAAGGGCACGCACTGTTGCGCCTGGAAAACTGCATTTGCACGCCCCACATTGGTTATGTGGAACAAAACAATTACGAGAAAATATTTGGCGCAGCCTTTGACAACGTCACGAATTTCATCAAGGGGACGCCGACCAATATCGTCAACCCCGGTGCTTTGCAAGTCCGACGTTGAGCATTGGTCAAGGTTTACGCGGCAGCTGCAGACTTGGTAGCGAAAGATCAGCGGGGTCAAAGTCGATCAGATTGCCCGGCTGCTCAGGCAACTCGAGATCGACTGACAGGTCACCCAGATCCATACCATCGACCGCCACGGGCTGTGTCTTGTCATGCGCACCGAAATCATCAAGCCCAGGCGCATAGATTGCACCCACCTCCGACGAAGCGGATTTGGCCGCCATGAACGGCATGAGTCCGGACTCAGAGATTGCTGCAATTCGACTGGCCGTACCATGGAGCATCAGCAAATCGCGAAAGGCCTCCAGATCCATCGTCTGCTGTGTTCCATCGTCGGCATCACGTACCAGCCGCTTTTCAATGTAGTCAATGGCTTGTTCGGATGGCCAGAATGCTTCAATACTTTCACAAATTTCAGGGTAGTCTTCCAGACCATGGCCACCTTGCGAAAACGCTGCATATACCGGTACGTGACCGGAGAATAGTGCATTGAAATCCGTACGGTAGTGATCAAACTCAACCTTGCGTCCCAGCAGATGCAGGGCTTTAAGAAGATCCAGATAGACCAGAGGATTGGAATCATCGCTTCCATCCACACAATCCTTCAGCAAGGCGAGCGCCTCGTCATGTTGGCCCAAGGTTAGGAAGAACTCTGCTTGTTGCCGAATATCCAGCATCTCTTTGGTATTGATGGCACGCAAGTGGGTCGTCATGCTGTGTGCAAAGTCCGCATGCCCGGACGCACGTGCCGCCGAATCAACAGCCTGGGTACGCGGCAGCATAAGGGTCTCTCCAGCCCTCTCATGCTGCTGCGGTTGGGCAGGCCCATCCAAATGCAGATCAATGTCGATGTCAACCTCGGTCAAGGTCGGCGCACGGTCAACAGGAGGAGTGGCAGTCACCAGCGGCTGGACGGCCACCACCGTTGAGCTGGCGTCATCCTTGTGGGACTGAACTGCCTCGTCGCCGTGGCGCGGCAAATCGGTCCGCGCGCGCGCTTCCAACGCTTCGTCGGCACGCCACCATGGCAGAGTCACAAGACCACCTTGCTTCCACTTGAAGAGGAAATAAGCCAATCCAAGGGTTGAAATCAACAGAATTGCCACCAGCGCATACACAAGGGGATTGGCGTAACGTTGCGATTCAGCAATCTCCAGACGGTGTGTGAGTTCCTGCACGGCCTGGCTGTTGCTCGCTGTTATTGCCTTCAAGCCTTTGAGATCGGATTCCATGGACGCTCGTCTCCGGTCTGCATCCAGGATATCTTGTGGCGTTGCATTGAGAGACTTCCACAGCGCCGCAGCTTCGGCGCGTTTTTCCAGGTTTTCACCTTCACCTACAACCATTTCATCGCTCGATTTCAGCGACGGATCTCGGTCTTGCGTCAAATCGAGCGGCAGCAATTTCAGCCGCGGACGCACCACAATACTCTTTTGTGCTGGCTGCAAACGGGGCAACGCGGACTGAGGCGCTTCGACACCGGGCACAGGCCGCTTTCGCGCTTGCGGCGCGACCGCTATCTGAGCATCGCTTGCAGTACGTGTGCGCGGTTCAGCGGTAATCACCGGCACGGTCGGCGGTGTCATTGAGCTTGCAAGCTTGGTCTGCGCAACATTGTCAGTTGCCAATTCCGCCAGCAGGACGAACCGACGTGTCGATTTGGTCTGGCAACCGGCTTGGAGATATACCGTGACCACGGGTTCATCAACGTGCAGTGTCGATGTCAGGTACGCAATGGCCGATAGGCCTTGCGGTGAAGGCTCGCTCTGAACCACAACCCGCTGGGCATCCAGCCGGGTATCACCATAGAAGACCTCAGCGTCCAAACACAAGGCAGAAGGACTCTCACCGGCGTCCAGCTGAATCGGAATGGTCACTCTGAGAGGCTGGCCCAACAAAACAGCACCGCGCACCTTTCCCAAGGTCATGGAAGAACTACTGGAGACAGCACAAAGCAATGCAATTGCCAGGGCAGCAGATCGGTTTTTGTTGCGCAGGTTCATGAGTGGCATTGATTTTCGCATAGGCGACGCCAGCGCGTGGCACGATAAACCAGACACGCAGGCGACAACAAATTGCCTGAAAAATGGCCTCCGAGAGTGACAATAGCGTACTCTGCTCTAACACCTGCAGTCACCCAAAAGACACGCCATGGACGAACCCATCCTTACCATCGACGAACGCTCCGCGATCAATGCAGGTCGCTGGTTCTCCTCGTTGTCCCCGTCTCTCAAACACGATATTCTTCGATGCGCCTACGTCAAACGTCACAAGGATGGCGATCTCATCGCAGCCCGCGGCGAACCGCCAGAAGACTGGATAGCCTGCGCCAAGGGTGCCGTACGGGTGAGCTCTACTTCCATTTCGGGCAAGCAAATCACGCTGACGTATGTAGAACCTGGCATATGGTTCGGAGATGTATCCATATTCGACGGCGATCGCCGCACCCACGATGCGTACGCGCACGGCGACACCACCATCCTGTGCGTAGCCAAAGCCGATTTCAAGAAGATTTTGGCCCTTCACGTCGAACTCTACGAAGCGCTACTGAGACTGCACTCCAGGCGCATTCGCCAGCTCTACGGCTTGGTGGAAGACTTGAATACCTTGCCTCTGCGCGCACGCTTGGCCAAACAGCTCCTACATCTGGTTCGAAGCTATGGAGTCCCGTCGCTCAGCGATGCATCCGAGGCTCGCATAGGGCTTCAGCTTGCGCAGGAAGAGTTGGCTCAGCTACTCGGCGCCTCTCGCCAGCGCGTCAACCAGGAGCTCAAATCCATGGAGCGCGAGGGTGCCATCCGAATCGAGCAGGCGGGTTTGGTTATCCGCGACCGAAATGCGCTGATGCAAATCATTGAAGCTGACAATTGAATGTCTCGCAACCCAACTACAGACACTCCATGAGCGAATTTGACCATTTTCTCGGAACGCGCCCGGTATCGGGCCAACACGCCTTTGACCTGGATGCCTTGAACAGGTGGCTTATGCAAAAGCTTCCTGGGTATGCTGGCCCGTTGACCGTAGAGATGTTCAAGGGAGGCCAATCCAACCCAACCTACAAACTGATTACGCCCAGCAAGAGCTATGTCATGCGGGCCAAGCCGGGCCCAGTGGCTAAATTGTTGCCCTCTGCACATGCGGTCGAGCGAGAGTATGCGGTCATGCACGGACTGCAGGATACCGATGTACCGGTTCCACACATGCTTTGCCTTTGCGAGGACGAGTCCATCATCGGACGCGCGTTCTACATCATGGAGTTCATGCAGGGCCGCGTCTTGTGGGATCAGTCCTTGCCTGGGATGGACAAGACACAGCGTCGTTCGATATATAACGAAATGAATCGCGTCATTTCGGCCCTGCACAAAGTCGATTTCAAATCGCGTGGACTGCAGGGCTATGGCAAGCCCGGAAATTACTTTGAGCGCCAGATTGGCCGATGGAGCAAACAGTACGTAGCCTCCATCACACAACCGATCGTCGAGATGGACCAGCTCATGGAGTGGTTGCCGAAGAACATTCCAGCCATGGCGCGAAACGAAGATATGGTGAGTGTCGTTCACGGCGACTACCGTCTGGATAACCTGATGTTTGACATGGAAGAAGCCCGTGTCATTGCCGTTCTGGATTGGGAGCTGTCAACACTGGGGCATCCGCTGGCCGACTTCAGCTACCACTGCATGGCCTGGCACATACCGCCTGGTTCGTTTCGTGGAATCGCGGGATTGAACCTGGCGGAACTGGGTATTCCCAGCGAAGACGAATACATCGGGCTCTACTGCGAACGGACTGGCATCGCCACACCCGATCAACTCAAGGCCGACTGGAACTTTTATATGGCCTACAACATGTTTCGCATTGCCGCCATTTTGCAAGGTATTGCAAAGCGGGTTGAGGCGGGCACCGCGTCGAGCGCGCAGGCCGTCAGCTCTGCGGCAGGTGCACGGCCATTGGCGCAAATGGCATGGAAATTTGCTTGCACCGCTTGATCATTTTTTTCACCTTTCTCGTACAACACATCTGGAGAATCCATGGATTTTGACTACTCACCGAAAACGAAAGAGCTCCAAGCCCGTCTGCAGCGGTTCATGGATGACTTCATCTACCCTGCGGAAGGCGCATATCACGCAGAAATTGCGGCCAATACGGCGGCGGGAAAGCGCTGGACTCCACTGCAGACAATTGAGAACCTTAAGCCAAAGGCCCAAGCTGCTGGACTGTGGAATCTGTTTCTGCCAGTCGACAGCGCCCAAGCCTCGGGATATGAAGGTGCTGGGCTTACCAACCAGGAATACGCACCGCTTGCCGAAATCATGGGCCGCGTAATGTGGTCCAGTGAGGTCTTCAACTGTTCGGCTCCTGACACAGGCAACATGGAAACTATCGCTCGCTATGGTTCTGAAGAGAACAAGGCGCGATGGCTCAAGCCCTTGCTGGAAGGCAAAATTCGGTCTGCATTCGCCATGACCGAGCCCCAAGTAGCCTCCAGCGACGCAACCAACATTGAGACCCGAATCGAGCGACAAGGCGACGAATATGTCATCAATGGCCGTAAGTGGTGGACCTCTGGCGCGGGCGACCCCCGTTGCTCTATATACATCACCATGGGCAAGACAGACCCAGAGGCCGCGCGGCACTCACAGCAAAGTATGGTGCTGGTCCCCGCCAAAACGCCGGGCTTGAAAGTGGTCAGGCCACTCAACGTATTTGGCTACGACGACGCACCACATGGTCACATGGAAGTGCTGTTTGAGAATGTCCGTGTCCCGGTGACCAACATCCTGTTGGGCGAGGGTCGCGGGTTTGAAATCG
>DAOQRI010000113.1:0-7220 GCA_035355475.1 Rhodoferax sp.
AAAAGGCTGTCGAAACAATTTCTGCCGAAGTGGCCATCGACAACAAGCTGGCCAGTGCGCATCTGAAAGCACTGAAGCAGGCCCACTTGGTAAAAACCCGCCGGGATGGCAAGCGCATCATCTACAGCCTCGCGGGCAGCGATATTGCACAGCTGGGCGTGACGCTTCGCCAGGTCGCAGAAGAGCATTTGGTCGAGCTGCGCATGGCGCTGCAGCAAATGATGGCGGAGCCGGACCGTATGGTCAGCGTGGGACGCAAAGAGTTGATGGCGCAGGCCAAACGCGGCGCGGTCATCGTGCTTGATGTTCGCCCGCAAAACGAATTTGATGCCGCCCACTTGCCGCACGCGCGCTCGTTGCCCTTGTCCGAACTGGCCCAGCGCCTGGCCGAGTTGCCACGCGACGTGGAGATCGTCGCGTATTGCCGCGGTCCGTTTTGCCTGATGTCTGACGAGGCGGTAAAGCTGCTGCAAGCCCATGGCTACCGTGCCCGCAAAACATTCGATGGTGTGAGCGAGTGGCAGGCCGCCGGCTTGCCACTTGCAAAAAACTGATCACTTGAGGAGAAACCCATGTCGTCCACCCTGTTCATTCTCAATGATGCCCCGTATGGCAACGAGCGGGCTTACAACGCCTTGCGACTGGCTGCCGCGGTAGCCGCCAAGGAAGGACAGCACGTTCAGATGTTTTTGATGGCCGACGCGGTGGGCTGTGCCAAGAGCGGCCAGAAGGTGCCAGAGGGGTACTACAACGTGCAGCTGATGCTGGGCAAGATCGCGCGCAAAGGTGAAGTGGTGCTGTGCGGCACCTGTATGGATGCGCGCGGACTGCGTGTTGAAGAAATCATGGAGGGCACCCGGCGCGGCACGCTGGCGCAGCTTGCCGACTGGACGGTCGAGGCTGACAGGGTATTGGTGTTCTGACTTTAACGAATTGAGAAAAAAATGAAACTGCCCCTGATTGCAGCCACGCTATTTGCCATCGCCTTGCAAGTCACGCCCTTGCCTGCTGCCGCTGAAGAAAAGGCCGTCGTGGATGCGATGGAGTCTTATCTGGATTTCGTGGACTACGGAGGCGCCACCATCTTCCCGGAACAAATACCCAAGGACGACTGGAAGAAGTTTTTCGTCATTGACGCCCGTGACAAGGACCAGTTCGCCAAAGAACATATTCCTGGCGCCGTCAACATCGAATGGCGCCGTACGCTGGCCGAGCGCAGCCGCATCCCGAAAGACAAACCGGTACTGCTTTACTGCAATACCGGATCCTTGTCGGCCCAGGCGGGCTTTGCGCTGCGGGTAGCCGGCTACGAGAACGTGCGCATCCTGCAAGGCGGCTTCGCTGAATGGAAAGCCAAGGGCGGCATGGATGCAGCCGCAAAGGCGACTGTTCCCGTGAAGCACTGAACTTCATTCTCGAGAGAGCCTCTCCGGCACAACTGCAGAAACGACCACAAACTCGCCAGGTACCTGGTAGCCTGGATCATCTCGCCACCGGTCGATCGCGTCGAGATACCGTGATCGCACGCCCGCCCGCGTATGCTCACTGAAGCGCGACCAGGCCAGTGCTACGGGACCACCCACAAAGGCCGCGTTGCAGGCCTCGTCAGCATCGGCGTAGCGCAGCGTCGTCGAGATGCGGCGTTGCTCAATGACTTCAAAGTTCGCCCTGACACAGAGGTTCGCCAACGCGCCCTCCTGCCCCAGACCGAAAAACAGCGGGCACACTTCGCTGGCTACCTCGGCATCCACAATGGGGAACAGCGCCGACCAGCCACACCTTGACCGCTCCCCCCAGACGGCAATGACGACGCGCCCACCGGGCCGCAGGATTCGCCGCATCTCGCCAACAGCTTGCCCGGGATCGGGCATGTACATCAGCCCTAGCGCGCACAGGGCGACGTCAAAGCTGGCATCGGGTATTTCCAGAGCTTCCGCATCCATCCGCTGGAAGCTGACGTTCGACAACCCGCGCGTCGAGGCGCGTTTCTGTGCTGCATCCACCATCAGTCCGGACAAGTCGACTCCCAGCACGTGACCCGATGCACCGACGGCACTTGCACTTTTAAAAGTGACCAGGCCGGTGCCGCACGCCACGTCCAGCACGCGCTCGCCCGGCACCAGCGCAGCCAACGCCAGCAGCTCGGCCTGTACGCTGGCAAGTTGCGCAAGCCAGAGCGGCTCGTAGTCGCCGGCCGCCAGGTCCCACCCATACCGCTGAACACGCCTTTGTAGCCGCGCCTCCACACTCAGTGCCGCGTGATGACGACTTCGAGGTAGGTACTGGGCACCACCAATGAACTGGAACCACCGCGATTCAGGCCGTTCAGCAGGTCCGTCATGTCGCTCTCCAGCGCAGCGGCTTTCTCAGGCGGCAAGGCAGCGAATGCCTTGTGCACGGGCCCGTACCACGTCCGGAAAACGTCAATGAAGTGAGCGGCTGAGCGGTACCGGAAGTTGAAGTCCTTTGGCGTCACGGCAACCGAGGCCGCGCGATCTCCAAAAAACGTACGCAGGTTACTCTCCACGCCCCAGCGCGAAGGCGGCTGCACATCCGGCGGCGGCGGCAAATGGCGCCCCAGCGTCTTGAACAGCTGGCCAATAAAGCCCTCAGGTGTCCAGTTGGCCAGGCCAATGCGTCCCCCGGGTCGGCACACCCGCGCCATTTCATCAGCGGCCCGGCCCTGGTCGGGGGTGAACATCACACCGAAGGTGGACAAAACCACGTCGAAGCTTTCATCGGCAAACGGCAACGCCTCAGCGTCTGCCTTCTGGAAATCAACCTGCAGACCTTCTGCACGTGCCCGCTCGGCACCGCGCTCGAGCAGCAGCGGCACGTAGTCGGTAGACGTCACCTTGCAGCCGCGGCGACCTGCAGCCAGCGTGGCGTTGCCGTTGCCGGCCGCCACGTCCAGCACGCGCTCATCAAAACGAAGATCGCAAGCCTCTGCTAATTGTTCACCCGCAATTTGCAGTGTGGTGCCGATCACGGCATAGTCGCCGCTGGCCCAAGCCGTTTGCTGGCGGGTCTTCAGGGCAGTGAAATCTGTGTGTGCATTCATATGTGCTCTCCTGATAAAGATATGAAGAACGTATTTTTTTCTCGCACAACTGGGTTTGTCCTGACCGAGCGTCGCTCATTCATGCCTGATCGTCCTCAACCGGCCACGGCGACCATCACACCTGCCCGGGCGTCCGCAATTCTTGCCCCATCGTCCGGCACACCCTGCTTTCAAGGCTGGTGACGCTTGACGCGGGTGGCCGGGCCTGCCACGATCACCACTCAACAAAAGACAGGAATACCGGTATGGGAGCACAAGACATTGCAGCCGCACTGCAGCGCGTGGAAGCGGTATTGCGGCGTCGGCCTGAGACAGGCCTGCACGACGACGCGTCGGCAACTGCAAAGTGGGATGGAGCAACACGCGTCATAGCCAGCCACGCCAATGGCACCCAGGTAGCAACCGACATGCCCACTGAGCTCGGCGGCACGGGTGACAAGGTTACGCCGGGCTGGCTGTTTCGCGCGGGCTTGGCCTCGTGTGCAGCGACATCCATTGCGTTGCTTGCAGTTGCCGAAGGCATTGATCTGTCGGCACTGGAAATTCGAGCCAGCAGCCGCTCGGATGCCCGGGGAATGCTGGGCATCGCGGAGGTTGATGGCAAACCGGTTTCAGCAGGGCCTGGCGATGTGCAGCTGCATGTGCACATCGCCGCGCAAGGGGTTTCTTTGGAGCGCCTGCGAGCACTGGTGGAGACTGGCATCCAGCGTTCACCCATTCCCACAGCCGTATCGTGTGCCACGCCGCTCGGTCTGCACATCGACGTCAACGCGGGTTAGCACCGGTTTAGTCATGGACGCCCTGTCACAAACCCTTCGCGTTGTCCGGCTGGTGAGCGCCATCTTCATCAACGCCCGTTTCACCGCGCCTTGGTGTTACCAGTCGCCCAGTGCCGATGCCGCGGCTCCCATTCTGGAGCCCGGCGCCGAACGCGTCGTGATCTTTCACCTGATCACCGAGGGCGAGTGTTATGTCGAGATGGCCAATCAGCCTCCGGTGCATCTGATAGCTGGCGACGCTGTCATCTTCCCGCACGGCGACGCTCACCTCATGAACAGCGCGCCCGGGCTGCCTTCTGCGAAAGGCGCGCGCCTGGATGAAGTACTGCAGCGTCGCCCCCGCCAGCTGTCTTACGGCGGCGGCGGTGCCACCACGCGGCTGGTCTGCGGCTACCTGGCGTGCGATGCCAAGCTCGCCGGCATGTTGATGGCCGGCCTGCCACCCATTGTTCGCGTGAACGTGCGCGGTTCGAACGCCGGTGTGTGGCTTGAGGCCTCGGTGCGCTACGCGCTGGCCGAGGCGCGCTCACCCCGGCCGGGCGGCGCGGGGGTGCTGGCCAAGCTGTCTGAGGTGCTGTTCATCGAAGTCTTGCGCCTGTATATGAACGAGCAGGCCGAGGGCCGCACTGGCTGGCTCGCCGGCGTAGGCGACCGTATCGTGGGTGGCGCGCTGAACGCACTGCACAACACCCCCGCGCATGCCTGGACTCTGGACGAACTGGCGCGCACAGCAGGCACCTCACGGTCGGTTCTGGCTGAGCGCTTTCAGCATCTGGTGGGCAGCTCGCCCATGCAGTACCTCACCAAATGGCGCATGTTGCTGGCCGCGAATCTCTTGTGTCGGGGCCAACTCTCGCTGGCGCATATCGCCGCGGATGTGGGCTACCAGACCGACACCGCGTTCAGCCGCGCCTTCCGACGCGAGTTTGGCTTGCCGCCCGCTGCGTGGCGAAAAGGCCAGACGGCGAGCGCACAAATCCAGTAGCGTTTTCCGACGCGTGAGCATACATTTTCAGCCGTGAAATTAGCCTGTTTGACACCATACCAACTGGTAGGTATATTCCAGAAAACACGTCTAATGGAGCACCCTTATGACTGAAGACATCTGGCTCAACCTCCCCGTCAAAGACTTGGCAAAATCGGTCGCGTTCTTCGCTGACATCGGCTTTACACACAAACCGGGGCCTGGCAACAGTGCGCACTCGGCCAGCTTCTCCATTGGCAAGAAAGAGATCATCCTGATGCTCTTTGCGCAGGACATGTTTGCGGGCTTTACCCATAACGCACTGTCAGACACCACCAAGGGCACAGAAGTTTTGTTTTCTCTTGGCGCCGACAGCCGCGAGCAGGTCAACGACATCACAAATCGGGTGCGACAGGCTGGCGGAACTGTCTTCGCAGAGCCCAGTGAGTCGAACGGATTCATGTATGGCTCCGGCTTTTGTGACCCCGATGGCCATCGGTGGAACCTGCTGTACATGGACTTCAGCAAGGCACCCAAGCCGTAGCAAGCCCTGGCAAGACTCTGCACGAAGATACAACAAGCACGCGATGGAAACCACCCTGCACCACTCGTCCAAAACCAGCGTGCTCGACGCTGCGCTGCAGGTCATCCGCACCAAAGGGTACGCGGCCAGCACAGTGGACGACATCTGCGCCGCCGCGGGTGTCACCAAAGGCAGTTTTTTCCACCACTTCAAAGGCAAGGAAGACATGGCCCTGGTGGCCGTGGCGCACTGGAACAGCGTCACCGGCGACCTGTTTGAGCACGCCCCCTACCAGCAGCTGGCCGACCCGCGGGACCGGGTTCTGGGCTATATCGACTTTCGCAGAGCCATCGTGCAGGGCGAAGCGTCAGACTTCACCTGCCTGCTGGGCACCCTGGTGCAGGAAACGTTTGAGACCCATCCGCGTCTGCGCGATGCCTGCAATGAAGGCATCGCCCGGCACGCACGCGCCGTGGGCGCAGACATTGCCAAAGCCAAAGCGATCTACGCCCCTAACGCGCCGTGGGACCCGCAGGTGCTGGCGCTCTTCACACAAGCCGCGATGCAGGGTGCTTTCATCCTGGCCAAGGCCCAGGGCAACGCCGCCATCGTGGGCCAGTGCATCGATCATTTGCGGCAACACGTCGCCAACCTGCTGGGCACCCCGCCGGGCCCGGCCCCTTTATCCGGGAAACCCAAGCCATGACACAAGCTATGAACTACGTTGACGGATTTGTTACCCCCGTGCTTACCGCCAACCGCGAGGCCTACCTGCAGCACGCAAAGGACGTTGCTGTTCTGTTCAAGGAATTCGGCGCAACCAGCGTAGTGGAATGCTGGGGCGACGATGTGCCCGAAGGCAAAGTCACTTCGTTCCCGATGGCCGTGAAAATCGAACCGGGCGAGATCGTTGTGTTCTCGTGGGTTACCTGGCCGTCACGTGCCGTGCGCGACGCCGGTTGGGCCAAGCTCATGGCCGACCCCCGCATGGCGTCCGGAGCCATACCGCCGTTTGACGGCAAGCGGCTGATCTACGGCGGCTTTGAAGTCTTGCTGAACGTCTAAACAAATACCATCCCCGAAGGAGACATCACCATGGGCCTTTTTGCACCTGACGCCACCACCCTCCACGAACTCGTCCTCACCCGCCTCATCAACGTGCCACGCGCCAAGCTGTTTCGCTGCTGGACCGAGCCCGCCCTCATCACCCAGTGGTTCACCCCGCCGCCTTGGAAAACCATCGCCGCCGAGATCGACGTACGCGCCGGTGGCTCAAGCTGCATCACCATGCAGGGCCCTGACGGCACCAAGGTGCCCAACCTCGGCGTGTATCTGGAGGTAGTGAAAAACGAGCGCCTCGTTTTCACCGACGCCTACACTTCGGCATGGGTGCCATCAGGCAAGCCGTTCTTCACCGGCATCCTGACGTTTGAAGACGAAGGCGGCCAAACCCGCTACATCGCGCGGGCGCGCCACTGGACTGCCGAAGACTGCGCCGCCCATGAAAAGATGGGCTTTTATGAAGGCTGGGGCATCGCCACCGACCAGCTTGCGGTGCTTGCTGCTACGCTTTAGTCATGAACTACTACTGGGACGAAAACCTGATGAAAAACGACGGCAAGCTGCCGTCCATCCTGGCCATCGGTGACTCGTGGTTCTGGTACCCGCTTCCGGGTGGAAGCCTGATTAACTACATTGGTCCGGTGGTTGAAAAAAAATCCCACGTCATCCTGGCCAAAGGCATGAACGGGGCAGAAGCGTTTGACTACGTCGATGGCAAATATGCCAGGAGCGTGCGCGAGGCCTTGCGGTTGTATGGCGCAGGCCTGTCAGCCGCGTTCATCAGTGGCGGCGGCAACGACTTTGCCGGCTTCAACGACTTGCGCCCCCTGC
>DAOQRI010000114.1:0-7191 GCA_035355475.1 Rhodoferax sp.
AGCACGCGGGCCACACCGTGCAATACCCGCTCGCCCTTCTGGTTGACCAGCTGGCAATCCATTTCCACCGACTTCTTGGCGTCGTCCTTGCTCAGAACCGTCACCGTCACAGCCAGTGTGTCGCCCACCCGGACGGCTTTGACAAAGTGGAGCACCTGCTCCAGGTAGATGGTGCCCGCGCCCGGGAACTGCGTGCCCAGCAGAGCCGAAATCAGCGTGCCACCCCACATGCCATGGGCAACGACCCCGTGCAACAGGCAGTCTTTCGCGTATTCGGGGTCGAGGTGAGCGGGGTTGGTATCACCTGATACCGCAGCAAAGGCCTGGATGTCTTCCAGCGTCAGTGTGCGCAACAGGCGGGCGCTGCGACCGACTTTCAATTCGTCGTAGGTGACGTTTTCAATGAATTCTTCCGTCGGGATCATGTTCATGGCAAAAATATCCAGTCAATAGGGTGCTGCATTGCAGCAATTCCCCGATTGTGCCCATAAACACGGGTAAACCCTAGGTTAGTGACTCAAGATGATTGAATTTCGCGGTCGCAGCTTGATGCAAGTCAAGCATTTCAACTGATCATCGCCTCCAGCCCGTCGGTCAGCTCTTTCAACGGTGGCATTCCGTCCTCCAGCGGGCAGGATGCATCGCCGCCATGCACAGGGGCCCAATCGGGCTTGAGGCGCAGCCGCTTGGCAACCTCGGTGGGGTAGCTGGCCAAAGACTCATCCCCAGCAGTCTTGAGCACCTCGGTCCGCGCAAGCCACGCACCCATGTGCACCCAGCCGGCAGGCTCGGAAAACTCTGTGGCAGCCAGCGGTAGCGGGACGCTTTGCAACGCCAGGAGGATGGGCTCCGGAAAATTCCAGATCTTGGCCAGCGCGCCCGATACATCGCCGTAGTGGAAGCCCAGCGTCTGCTGTTCCAGTTCCGCCCGGCCCGGGTCCAGCACATTAAGCTTTTTGTCAATGGGCGCCATGGCTTCGGGAATGGCGGCGTGCATATGCAACTGGCCAATGCCGTGCATCAGCCCTACCGTGAACACCAGATCGGCGTTGACGCCATCGCGCCCGGCCAGCCAGCGCGATGCGCAAGCGGTGTACAGGTTGTAGCGCCAGAACTGTTGCAGGTCCATGCCTTTGGTATTGCGAAAGGCCGCCGTCATGCTGTTACCCAGCACCAGGTTGCGCACCATGACAAAGCCCAGCATGCGCAGGGCATCGTCCACCGTGCCAATGGTGCGCGAGAGGTGAAAGTAGGCCGAGTTGGCCAAGCGCAGCAATTTGGCACTCAACGCAGGGTCAGCGGACAGCTGCCGCGAGATGTCGTCAATCGACACGTCCTCATCGCTGAAGCTGGCAATCAGCTGCTGCGCAACCTTGGGAATGGTCGGAAGTTTGTTGGTTTGTTCGAGCAGGCTTTTGAGTTCCATGGCGCTATTTTTCCCTGTTGCAATTGGACGGTGCACGGAGTTTGCCACCGAACACCGGCAATAGCCATGTCCAACCGGTAACCGCGCATGGAACGCTGACCTAGCGCAAACAAAGACCCCGACAAAGGTTCACAATGCGCCAATCGGAACAGTGCCGACGAATCGGCACGCTTAAAGGACACGACCGTGACCGCGCGCAAACCCAAACAACACACAACCGAATCAACACCCGCCAGCGCCTCAGCGACACCCGCTGACTTCGGTGACTACTGGACCGATGCCGCCCAGCGCACGGTGCTGTTTCTGGACACGCTGCTCAACCGGGGCAACTCCTACATTGAGAACCTGGAAAAAGGCACGCCCTCGCTGCTGAAGTTCAACTCCGAGATGGTGCTCGATGGTCGTGATCTCCCCGAGCCCTGCAATTACGCGCTGCTGCATCTGCTGCCACCCGACAGCATGCCGGTTAACCCGAAGTTGCGCCCCGTCGTCGTCGTGGACCCGCGTGCCGGCCATGGCCCTGGCATTGGGGGTTTCAAGTTTGACTCCGAAGTGGGAGTGGCTATGCGCGCCGGACACGCGGTGTATTTCATCGCCTTCCGGCCCCAACCCGAAGAGGGACAGACGCTGTTCACCGTGATGCATGCGGAAGGCCGTTTCATGGAAGAAGTGATTGCACGCCACCCGGCCTGCAAGGCGCGACCCGTGGTCATCGGCAACTGCCAGGCTGGCTGGGCCATGATGGCCCTCAACGCGGAGCGCCCCGACCTGTTTGGCCCCCTAATGATTGTGGGTGCACCCCTGTCCTACTGGGCGGGCAGTTCGACCCTGAACCCCATGCGCTACTCCGGCGCGGCGCTGGGCGGCTCCTGGCTGGCATCCATGACAGCGGACCTGGGCGCAGACCGATTTGACGGTGCCCACCTGGTGGAAAACTTTGAAAAGCTCAACCCGGCCAACACACTGTGGAACCGCTATTACAAGCTGTGGTCCAACATCGACACCGAAGCCGAGCGTTTTCTGGAGTTCGAGAAATGGTGGGGCGGCTTCTTCCGCATGACTGGCGCCGAAATCGAGGCCATTGTGGAAAACCTGTTTGTGGGCAATCGCCTTGCCCGCGGAACCGTGATGGATGGCGACAAGGCGATTGACCTGCGCGCTATCACCGCACCCGTGGTGGTGTTTGCCTCCCACGGCGACAACATCACCCCCGTGCCACAGGCGCTGGACTGGATCATCGACACCTGGGGCGACGAGCGCGCCATTGCTGCGGCCGGACGCACCATCATCTACGTGCTGCACGAGAGCGTCGGTCACCTGGGCATTTTTGTGGGTGGCGACATTGCCCGCAAGGAACACGACCAGCTGGTCACCTCGCTGGACGTCATCGAGAGTCTGCCGCCCGGCCTGTACGAGATGAAACTCGAAGCCAAGGCGGGCATGGAATCGCTGCGCTGGGAGCAACTCGAACCCGGTGACTACACGGTGCACTACGAACACCGCACCATGAAAGACATCCTGGCACTGAACCCCGAGGGCCGCGAGGAAGAGGCCCTTTTCTCCACCATTGCCAAAGTGTCCGAACTCAACGCCACGCTCTACAAGTCCCTGGTGCGTCCCTGGATCAAGATGATGGCCACCCGACCCATGGCCGATGCCATGACCAAGATGCACCCCTTGCGCATGCAGCGCCAGATGTTCTCGGACGCATTTCCCTTTGCATCCCTCATTCACGAAGAGGCCAACAAGGCGCGCGCCAACCGGGTCACAGTGTCAGACGAACACCCGCTGCGCAAGATGGAGAAAAAGCTGGACGCGCAAATCAGCGAGTCGCTGAATAAGTACCGCGATGACCGCGACGCGTCTGCCGTGAAGCTGGCCCGCACGCTCTATGGTCCAAAAATGTTAGGTGCACTGTTCAAGCCCGACGCACCCGACTCCGAAGTGGCCCACGCGCGCGCACTAAAAGAAATTGAAGCCGCCCGCGCGGCCGTTCTGCCACACCTCACCGAAGGCGGTTTTGCCGAAGCCGTTTGCCGCATCGTGCTGGCGGGCATGGTTTCGATTGGCTCGTTCGAGCGGCGCAGTTTCAGGCTGGCCAGGTTACTGGCCAAACTGCCCGCCGATACGCTGGGCAACGCGGGCGCTCAAACCAACTGGCTGACGCTGCTCAAATCACAGGCCCGCATCACCGCGGTGGCACCGGTAGAAGCCCTGAACGCGCTGGAGCAACTGCTTCCCACGACGGTGGGCCGCGAGCGCGCACTGGCGGTTTCGGCCGCTGTGATGATGATTGAGCCCACGCTGGCCAACCCGCGCTCGGAGATCATCGAATTCCTGATGGGCACTTTGGGCGTTGACCCGGATCGGGTGATCGGCATGGCCCGCCAGCTGACCGAGTCATTTGAAGAGCCACCCGCTGTCGTCAAGCCCTCTACAAAGGCGGTCGCGAAGCCCGCAGCCAAGAAAGTCGCCAAGAAGGTGGTGGCTGCCAAGAAACCGGCGCCCGTTAAGCCAGCAGCCAAGGCGCCAGCCAAACGCAGCAACCGCAAATCGCCTGCAGCCTGATTCGGCTTCCACACAGGTGCCGGCGCGTAGCCGCCGGCATGTGATCAGGTGGTCAGGCGCTGCAGCGCTTCCTGGTACTTGGCTGCGGTCCTGGCAATGACTTCATTGGGCACGCGCGGCGCCGGGGGCGTCTTGCTCCAGGGTTTGCCGTCCACCTGCGCCTGCTCCAGCCAGTCGCGCACAAACTGCTTGTCGTAGCTCGGCGGGTTCGTACCCTCAACGTAGCTCTCTACCGGCCAATAACGCGACGAATCGGGCGTCAGCACTTCGTCCATCAATGTCAGCGTGCCATCCGTATCCAACCCAAATTCAAACTTGGTGTCGGCAATGATGATGCCCTTGGTCAAGGCAAACTCGGCAGCCGCCTTGTAGATGGCAATGCTGATGTCGCGGACGCGGGTCGCCAGGTCCAGGCCAATCATCTCAACCGTCTTCTCGAACGTGATGTTCTCGTCGTGGTCGCCCACTGCTGCCTTCGCAGCAGGCGTGTAAATAGGCTCAGGAAGTTTCGACGCGTTCTTCAGACCGGCTGGCAGCTTGACACCGCAAACGGCACGGTTCTCCTGGTACTCTTTCCAGCCGCTGCCAGCCAGGTAGCCGCGCACCACAGCCTCCACAGGAATGGGCTTGAGACGCTTGACCAGCATGGAGCGCCCCTCTACCTGGGCCACTTCATCGCTCTGAACGGCGCTTTCGGGGGTCTCGCCTGTCAGGTGGATGGGGCACAGGTTCTGTCCATTCGGACCGAGCTTGTCAAACCAGAACAGGGCCATTTGCGTCAATAGCTTGCCCTTGCCCGGAATAGGCTCCCCCATGATGACGTCAAACGCGCTCAGCCGGTCGCTGGCGACCATCAGAATCCGGTCGTCGCCCACGGCATAGTTATCGCGGACCTTGCCACGGGCCAATAGCGGCAGAGAGTGCAGGGCTGAGGTGTGTACGGTAGAAGTCATGATCAAACGCAGGACGGGAAAGGGTTTCGCCAATGAAAAAGGCCCGCTGAACAGTCAACGGGCCTGGAACTATTCCGCAGAATTATCGCTTATTGCACCACTTGGGCGAGGTCTCCCTTGGCGTACTTGGCAGCCATGACCGAGAGGGTGTCGCCCTTGATCTTGCCACCCTGGCCCTCGCAGCCAAACTCCATATAGCGCTGCTTGCACAGGGCCTTAGCGGCCTCGCGGGCGGGCTTGAGCCATTCGCGGGCATCGAACTTCTCGGGGTTTTCTGCCAGGAACTTGCGCACCGCGCCGGTCATGGCCATGCGGATGTCGGTATCGATATTGATCTTGCGCACGCCATGCTTGATGGCTTCCTGGATCTCTTTCACCGGCACACCGTAGGTCTGCTTCATCTGGCCGCCATACTGGTTGATGATGGCCAGCAGGTCTTGCGGCACGCTGCTGGAGCCGTGCATCACCAGGTGGGTGTTGGGGATGCGCCGATTGATTTCCTTCACGCGGCTGATGGCCAGAATGTCGCCCGTGGGCGGTCGGCTGAACTTGTAGGCGCCGTGGCTGGTTCCAATGGCAATGGCCAGCGCGTCGAGTTGCGTAGCTTTAACGAAAGTGGCGGCTTCTTCGGGGTCGGTCAGCATCTGGCTGTGATCCAGCTTGCCCACGGCACCAATGCCGTCTTCCTCACCTGCATCACCGGTTTCCAGATTGCCCAAGCAACCCAATTCGCCTTCCACCGTGACCCCACTGCTGTGCGCCACGGCGACAACCTTGCGGGTCACTTCCACGTTGTAGTCGAAGCTCGATGGCGTCTTGCCGTCCTCCATCAGCGAGCCGTCCATCATGACCGAGCCAAAGCCCAGAGCGATGGCGCCTTCGCAGACCTTGACGCTGGTGCCGTGGTCCTGGTGCATGACCAGTGGAATGTGGGGATAGGCCTCGCAAGCCGCCTGGATCAGGTGCTTGATGAAGGACTCGCCAGCGTACTTGCGGGCTCCGGCGCTGGCTTGCAGGATGACAGGAGCACCCACCTCGTCGGCAGCGGCCATAACGGCCTGTACCTGCTCCAGGTTGTTGACATTGAAGGCCGGAATACCGTAGCCATTGGCGGCGGCGTGGTCCAGCAGTTCGCGCATCGAAACGAGTGCCATGGGATTTTCCTTGTGAAGTTGAAAACCGTTCTGGGCTACCAAATGCGGTAACCAGGTGGTAACTAGTACCCTGAAACGATTTTAGCCCCGCAGGTCGGCATCAGGCGGTTAACCCTACCACACAGGTTGACAAGGATCAAGGACCGGCCTCCGCGGGGGAGCCACAAGGCCGCAATTCGCTACTCGACCTGGCAGATCTTGAGCATATTGGTGCCGCCAGGCGAACCCATGGGTTCACCGCAGGTGATTGCGTAGACATCCCCCTTTTGCACGATGCCGCGTGCCTTGAGGTGATTTTCAGCCTCCCGCAAACCGGTATCACGGTCGGTGCTGGTATCCACAAACAGTGGGCGCACATTGCGGTACAGGGCCATCTTGCGCTGTGTAGCCACTTTGGAGGTCAGCGCATAGATGGGCACGCGAATCAGGTGGCGACTCATCCACAACGCCGTAGAGCCACTGTCTGTCATGGCCACGATGGCTTTGGCGCCCAAATGGTGGGCGGTAAACAGTGCACCCATGGCAATGGTCTGGTCGATGCGCTGGAACGTCTTGCCGGTAAAGTCCGCCTCCAGTTCAAAGTCTTCGTGGCCTTCGGCGGCATGGCAAATCTTGGCCATCTCCACAATAGTTTCCAGCGGATATTTGCCGGCTGCAGTTTCGGCCGACAGCATGACAGCATCGGTACCGTCCAGCACCGCGTTGGCCACATCGCTCACCTCGGCGCGGGTGGGCACCGGGTTGGTGATCATGGACTCCATCATCTGCGTGGCTGTGATAACGACCCGGTCGTGCTCGCGCGCCAGCTTGATCATGCGCTTCTGCAGGCCTGGGACGATGGCATTGCCCACTTCCACCGCCAGATCGCCACGCGCCACCATGATTCCATCGCTGGCCAGCAGGATTTCCAGCAGCTTGGGGATGGCTTCCGCGCGCTCGATCTTGGCGATCAGGCCGGGCTTGTGGTTGTATTCAGCCGCCGCCACATTGCACAACTGGCGTGCCATTTCCATATCGGTCGCGTTCTTGGGGAAGCTCACCGCGACATAGTCCGCCTGAAAGCTCATGGCCGTGCGGATGTCTTCCATAT
>DAOQRI010000115.1:0-7138 GCA_035355475.1 Rhodoferax sp.
CCCGCAATCATTTTGCATGCAGCTATGATTTCTGTAGCGGGCGCGTTAACGAACAGCAGCACGGGCGTGATGTAAGGCGGCAGGCGTCGGGCCAGTTCGGCTGCACGCTGAACACTGAGTGCACGCGGGCTCTTCGCGTAAAGCACAAAACCAATGGCGTCTGCACCGGCAGAGACAGCAGCGTCAACGTCCAGTTCGCGGGTCAGCCCGCAGATCTTGATTCGCGTTCGTGAAGATTTCATGGCAGGCCATCATACGCAGCCGTACGATCTGGGATATTCCACTTAGGGTCATACCGTGGCCCCAGGAAGTACAGCCCATCGGGAGAAAACGTGGGTGCCGCTGCGCGACGGTCGTGTGCTGCAAGTACTTCAGCCATCCACTGGGGCGGTTTTTTACCCTGGCCAATCAGTACCAGGCAGCCCATGATGTTTCGAATCATGTGGTGCAGAAAAGCATTGGCTTCAAATTCGATGCGCCAGTATGCACCGCGCTTGCTCATGCTGATCTCCATGAGGTTTTTCACCGGAGTCAGTGCTTGGCATTGCGAAGCGCGAAACGATGTGAAGTCATGTTCACCCAGCAGAAATCGTGCTGCTGTTTGCATGGCCTCACCGTCCAGACTGCGAAAGGCCCAGCCGACACGACCATGGTCTACGCTGGGGCGAATGGGGGATTCGTACAACACATACGCGTAGCGCCGGGAGGTTGCACACGCCCGGCAATGGAAGGCATCGGGAGTAAAGACAGCCCATTGCACGGCAATGTCCCGGGGGAGATTGGCGTTGGTCCCGCGAACCCAGGAGTAGGTGTCCCGCTCAAGCAGCGTGTCAAAGTGGACGACTTGCATGATGCCGTGTACGCCTGCATCGGTTCTGCCTGCGCAAAGGGTAGACACCCTCTGGCCGGCAAACTTCCCCAAGGCTTTCTCAAGCTGATCCTGAACGGTTTGCCCGGAAGACTGGCTCTGCCAGCCCTGGTATGCACGACCGTTGTAGCTGATGCCCAGCGCAACCCTCACGGACTGATCAAACCTGCATCAAGCACCAGGCGTACCGGCTAGGGTCTAGCTGAGGTTCGCCAAAGCGCGCTGTGCCTTGGCTCGCATCTCGCCAGTGGCTTCAGATACGACTTCTTCGATCAAAGCACGCGCACCATCTTCATCACCAATGGAGACGAACTCTTCAGCAAGGGCGAGCTTTGTTTCCAGTGGGTCTTCGCTGACACTTTCGGGTGCTTCTGTTGGCTCTTCGGCGGCAGGCTCAAGATCGAGCGACAGGGAGCTCATGTCAAATTCGAGCATGCCTGCATCATTTACCGGGGATGGTGGTACCACCGCTGTGACCGGCATGGGTGCTGTGGAACTGAAGTCCGGCATGACGTGCATGTCGTCATCGTCGAGCTGCAAGCCTTCCATGGACAGCGAATTGTCTGGCAAAACGGGCGGCGGCGCTGGCTCACTGGGAGCCACCTCTGGAGGCGCTTCATCACTCAAATCAAAGTCCATGCCCATGTCCAAGTCCATCTCCATATCGATGGGGCTTGCAACATCAACCGGCGGTAACTTAACGGTTTGCTCTTCCACTGGCGTGCCCAAGGATTCATTGGTCACTTCACTGATGGCACTGGCGGGCTCTTCGTCCAGGGAAAAGTCCAGATCAAGGTCCAGGTCAACACCCGAAACCGACTCACCCAACTCAGCGCTGGCGGATTGCGGCATGGTGCTGCCAAAGCCCGAATTTGGCTGGGGTGTAACCGGCTGCGTTGCAAGACTGGCTGGTGTTCCACCTGCTTGGTAGAGCGCATTGCCTGGGTCAAAGCCCAATCCCATCTCGCAAACACGGGCCCAATCAGGGCCATTGCCGCCCGTCAGCTGATAGGCTTGGGTCGCAGTGGCTTCAAAATTCTTGGCATCGCGTCGTTTCGCAAAGATCTCCAGCAACTTGGTGTGAATGGCCAGGCGTCCGGGATTTGTCTGAACGGCTTCACGCAAAATTTCTTCGGCCTGAAGATCGCGTCCATATGCGAGGTAGACGTCCGCTTCTGCCACTGGATCAACGTCATCTGCCGCATCCAGTTGGCTGGCTGAATAGACCATGGAAGAACCGGTCGCGGCACTTTCATTGTTGGTATCGACCCGTTGGCCACCACTTGCACCAAAGAAAGAATCGGGCTGAAGGCGACTCTCGAGGAAAGAACTGTCCATGTGCGACTGGTTCTTCTTGCGCTGGCGATTTCGCCAAAATGCGAAGCCACCCAAAAGAGCAATCAAACCACCCGCGCCGACCGGCAGCATTGGATTTTCAAGCAATTCGTCAATGAATCCTGGGGGCTCCACAGGCTCGGGTGCGGGAATCGCTGCAACCTTGGGTTTCTCTGCTGGAGCGGAGGCCGCTGACGCAGGGGCAGACGCAGGCGCTTCTGGAGTAGACGCGGGAATAGCTGGTGCCGATGCCATAGTCGCAGCGGCCACCGGAACAGTTGGCGTGGATGCAGCTTTTTGCTGCGATGCAACCGGTGCCGGTGCAGGCGGTGCGGAGGGTGCAGAAGCAGACCCCAATTTCGCCAAATCGCTGATATTCTTGTTCAGATCGGCTGCTCGGGTGGCCGCATCCTTGTCCGCGCGCTCTTTGGCAATTTTTGCGTCAACTGCGTTGGCCTGGATGGACCCTTTGGAAAGTGTTAACTTATCCGGTGCCACCGCAGCGGGCTTCTTGTCTTCGACTTTGGACTCCACTGCCCCCACCGCTTTGCGACTTGCAGCCCCTACTGCGGCCGCTGGAGCATTTGAAGCCAGGTTCCTGCGGAATTCATTGAAGTCCTTGCTTTGCGCAATCAGCAACTGCGTGGCTTCTGGCGCTGACACGGCTTGCGCCTGCTCGCTAGTCGGCACATCGACAACTGCACCGGCGCGAATACGATTGACGTTATTGTTGATAAACGCATCGGGGTTTGCACGCATCAGCGCAACCAGCATTTGATCCAGTGATACGCCAGCACCCTTAGCGTTGGCTGCAATCTTGCTCGCGGTATCGCCTTCTTTAACAACAAGCCGTTTGCCATCGTTGGGCTGGCTCGCAGTAGTAGTTTTCGCGGCGGCGGGTGCTCCCGTAACCGCTGGCTTCGATGGCTGCGCGATCTGGGCTGCTTCGGCAACTGTGGGTTTGGTCGTTGCCGCTTTGGCTGGAATTGAAGATGGCGCAGGCGTTGTCTGCGCTAAAGTAGGTGCCGGCGCTGCAGGCTTTCGCAGCACCGGCGGGTCAAACAGCATGGTGTAGTCGCGCAAGATACGACCGGATGACCAGCTGGCTTCCACGATCATGTCAACAAACGGATCGTTTATCGAGCGATCACTACTAAGGCGGATGTAGGCGCGCCCATCGGCGCGCCGCTGCAATGTTGCCTGCAAACCTGACATGGCAGGGTTGTATTCCAACCCGGCGGCGGCGAATGCCTCTGCCGACGCTATGCCCGCCTTCAGCGATGCCGCTTCTTCTGCATTGATTTCCGGCACATCGATTTCGGCACGCAATGGCTCACCCAAGGCTGATTGCACGGTGATGCGGCCCAAGGACAAGGCCCAAGCCCCAGATGTGGATAGCCCTAGTAGCGCAATGGCTGCAGCAGCTACAGCAGTTTTCTGCCAGCGGTGTGACTTAGCAATCAATTTATATGCCTCCGGTGCTGCTCACGCGAGCGGCAATTACTATGCTTTTTGCGGGTAGAAAGCCCGACTCTCAAAACGTAAAAAGTACCATAACATCAATGTCTTAGGCTGACAAGCTAAGAAAGCGGTTAACTTTGTAAGGTTCGGATGCTACCCGGCATATTCGCCTCTTAATGTTGCCATTCGACAACGGCCCGCGAGTGCTGATGGTCACTGCACTCTTGGGCTATTGCAAATTATGCTTGCAGCAAAATCCGTAGCATCCGGCGCAACGGCTCAGCGGCTCCCCAGAGCAATTGGTCACCAATGGTGAAGGCGCCGACGTATTGCGGGCCCATGGCCAGTTTGCGTACGCGGCCCACGGGAATGGTCATGGTGCCCGTCACCGCCACGGGTGTCAGGTCACGGATGGTGGCCTCACGGGTGTTGGGGACGACCTTGACCCACTCGTTGTCGGCCGCCATCATGGCTTCCAGATCCGCCACGGGTACGTTCTTGTTCAGTTTGAAGGTTAGGGCTTGGCTGTGGCAGCGCATGGCGCCCACACGTACGCAGAAACCGTCCACGGGAATGGCCGGAGCGCTGAAGCCTTCCCCCATTCCCATGATTTTGTTGGTCTCGGCCATGCCCTTCCACTCTTCTTTGGACTGGCCGTTTCCCAGATCCTTGTCGATCCACGGAATCAGGGAGCCACCCAGCGGCACGCCAAAGTTGGTGGTTTCTGCCGAAGTTAGTGCTCGCTGCTTGGCGATGACTTTGCGGTCGATCTCCAGAATGGCGCTATTGGGGTCGTCCAGCAGGGCTTTGACTTCGGCGTTCAGCGTGCCGTACTGGGTCAGCAGTTCGCGCATGTGCTGCGCGCCACCGCCGCTTGCCGCCTGGTAGGTTTGGGTACTCATCCATTCCACCAGACCGGCCTTGTACAGCGCACCTACGCCCATCAGCATGCAGCTCACAGTGCAATTGCCGCCAATCCAGTTTTTTCCGCCGTTGGTCAGGGCCTTTTGAATGACCGGCATATTGACCGGGTCCAGGATGATGACGGCGTCCTTTTCCATGCGCAATGTGGATGCGGCGTCGATCCAGTGACCGTTCCAGCCGGCGGCACGCAGCTTGGGGAACACTTCGGTTGTGTAGTCGCCACCCTGGCAGCTGATGATGATGTCGCAGCGTTTGAGTGCGTCAATGTTGAACGCGTCTTGCAAAGTAGTTTCGTTTTTGGCCTGGGCAGGAGCCTTGCCGCCGGTGTTGGAAGTGGAAAAGAAAACCGGCTCGATCAGAGCGAAGTCGCCCTCGGTTTCCATGCGGTCCATCAGAACCGAGCCCACCATGCCACGCCATCCGACGAGGCCTACGAGATTACCTACCTTCATGACATTGCCCTTTCAGAAAAATTCAAAACACGAGAATTTGATCTGCCCGGCTCGTCTGGCCGGGGAGGGGCGCGACGAACCGGGCTTTGTCAGCCTTTAATGGTTGTCGTCTTAGTGGTCGCGGGCAGAGCCGACGAGCCACCGACCCACGCAACTGTGCTGCCGCACAAGGGCAGTCGCAGGACAGTGGGGAGATCGATTTGCATATGCCGATTGTAAGCGAGGCCCTTACAGGGCCTTGACAACGGCGTCGCCCATCTCACGGGTGCTGACCTGTGTCGTGCCGTCACTGTAGATGTCGGCGGTGCGCAGGCCCAGGGCCAGCACCTTTTGCACGGCGGCTTCGATGCGCTGCGCAGCAGCTTCCTGATTCAGGCTGAAGCGCAGCATCATCGCGGCGCTCAGAATGGTAGCCAACGGGTTGGCGATGCCTTTGCCGGCAATGTCGGGTGCACTACCGTGGCTTGGTTCGTACAGGCCCTGGTTGCTGGCATTCAGCGACGCCGAGGGCAGCATGCCGATCGAGCCGGTCAGCATCGAGGCTTCGTCCGACAGGATGTCGCCAAACATATTGCCGGTCACCACCACGTCAAAACGCTTGGGCGCCTTGACCAGTTGCATGGCTGCATTGTCCACATACATGTGGTCTAGCTCCACGTCAGGGTATTGCAGGCCCACTTCGGACACCACGTCTTTCCAGAACTGGAATGTCTCCAGCACATTGGCCTTGTCCACGCTGGTCACGCGCTTGCTGCGTTTACGGGCTGCCTGGAAAGCGACGTGAGCGATGCGTTCGATTTCGGGGCGGGAGTAACGCATGGTGTCGAAGGCTTCCTCGGCACCGGGGAAGTGGCCATCGGCGGCGATGCGGCGGCCGCGCGGTTGGCCAAAGTAAATGTCGCCGGTCAGTTCGCGGATGATCAGGATGTCCAGGCCCGAGATCAACTCGGGTTTGAGGCTTGAGGCACCGACCAGTTGTTCGTAGCAGATGGCGGGGCGGAAGTTGGCGAACAGGCCCAGGTTCTTGCGCAAGCCCAGGATGGCCTGCTCGGGACGCAGCGGGCGGTCGAGCTTGTCGTACTTCCAGTCGCCAACGGCGCCGAACAAAACCGCGTCGGCTTCTTTTGCGAGTTTGAGAGTGGATTCGGGCAGGGGATGGCCATGGGCTTCATAGGCGGCGCCGCCAACCAGGGCAGTTTCCATTTCCAGGGGCAGGCCAAGAACATTCAAGACCTTGACGGCCTCGGCGACGATTTCGGTACCAATGCCGTCACCCGGCAAAACTGCAATTTTCATATTCAAACTTTCTCAATCAGTTGGGGACGGAGCACGTTGCTGCGAGAGTGGTCTGACCCGCAATGCTTTACTATTGATAGCAACTCATGCGGTCATGCTGAGGGCTAGCCACGGTTTTTGCGCAAGCCGTTCGGTCTCAAAGGCCTTGATCTTGTCGGCATGGCGCAGGGTCAGGCCAATGTCATCGAAACCATTAAGCAGGCAGTATTTGCGAAAGGCTTGAACGTCGAACGCAATCTCTTCGCCCTGGGGTTTGACGATCACCTGGCGCTCCAAATCGATGGTGAGCTGGTAGCCGGGGAAGGCCAGCGCCTCATCGAATAACTGGTCGACCAGGGCTTCGCTCAGCACGATGGGCAGCAGGCCGTTCTTGAAGCTGTTGTTAAAGAAGATGTCGGCGTAGCTGGGCGCGATGACGGCGCGAAAACCGTACTGGTCCAGCGCCCAGGGCGCATGTTCGCGCGACGAACCGCAGCCAAAGTTCTTGCGCGCCAGCAAGATGCTTGCTCCGGCATAGCGCGGCTGGTTCAACACAAAGTCGGGGTTGGGTTTGCGGCTGGCCGGGTCCTGACCGGGAAAGCCCGCGTCCAGGTAGCGCCACTCGTCAAATAGGTTTTGTCCAAAACCAGTCTTGCGGATGGACTTCAGAAACTGCTTGGGAATGATGGCGTCCGTGTCCACGTTTTCGCGGTCCATGGGCGCTACCAGCCCCTTGTGAATGGTGAATGGTTTCATTTTTTGGCCGCGCCTTCAATCTTTTCACCAGCCTTCTGGATGTCCTGACCCACACCCTTGACGGTGT
>DAOQRI010000116.1:0-7121 GCA_035355475.1 Rhodoferax sp.
CAAGCTGGGTATTGCCATGCAAGCCGCGTCGCAGAACCAGCTGGCGGCCTACTACATGGGCATTCCGGTGCAGCGGCTCAATGGCATTGCCTGGGGCCTGGCTGCAGCGGTAGCCGCGGTGGCTGGGTTGCTGCTGGCACCCATCACCTTTGTCCATGCCAACATGGGCTTCATCGGTCTGAAGGCATTCCCAGCCGCCGTGGTGGGAGGCTTCGGCAGTCTGCCCGGCGCGATTGTGGGCGGGCTCATCATCGGCATCGTGGAGTCGCTGGCGGGCTTCTACCTGCCCGATGGATTCAAGGACACAGCCGCTTACGTGGTGGTGCTGGTCATGCTGATGGTCAAGCCCAATGGTCTGTTCGGCGAGAAACTCCGGAAGAAGGTCTGAAATGCGATTTATTTTCAAGACCGACTACGCGCAGGACGTCAATCTCGCCAAGCACGGCGGCCATGTATTCTGGTACAGCGCGTTGATGCTGTTGCTGCTGGCTGCCCCCTGGATTTTTGCCGAGTACTGGCTGGCACAACTCACGCTGGTGCTGATCTATTCCATTGCAGGCCTGGGCCTGATGCTGCTGGCCGGCTTTACCGGGTTGTTCTCCATGGGGCATGCTGCCTTCCTGGGGGTGGGTGCCTACACGCACACGGTGCTGACCAATATGGGCGTGCCGTTTCCTTTTGCACTGGCCTGCGCGGCCAGCCTGTCGGCAGCGGTGGGGCTGTTGGTGGGCCTGCCCGCTCTGCGGGTCAAAGGCATTTACCTCGGCATTGCCACCCTGTCGTTTGGTTTTATTGTGGAAGAGGTGCTGGCACGATGGGAATCGGTCACTGGGGGCAACGCCGGTGTGCACATCAAGAAGCCGGACATCTTCGGCTGGGTACTCAGCAGCGGGGAACAGTTTTATTTCTTATGTCTGGTGATCACGGTGGTGGGCACGCTGGGCATTTTGAACCTGCTGCGCTCGCCCACCGGGCGCGCGTTTGTAGCCATCCGTGACTCTGAAATTTCGGCGCAAAGCATGGGCATTCACCTGGCGTATTACAAGACTCTGTCGTTCGCCATTTCAGCTGCCTTTGCCGGTGTAGCAGGTGCGCTGTATGCCCACAACCTGCAATTCATCTCGCCCGACCAATTCAACATCCTGCAGTCGATTGACCTGCTGCTGATGATCGTGATTGGCGGCGTGGGCTCGGTGCACGGGGCCTTCCTGGGAGCCATCTTCCTGATCACCATGCCGCAGGCCATTGCCATGGTCAAGGACTACCTGCCCGCCACCCTGGGTCAGGCGCCGGGTCTGCAAGGCTTGGTCTACGGTCTGGTGCTGATAGCTTTTGTGCTGTTTGAACCCATGGGCCTGTACGGGCGCTGGCTGAAGATTCGCACCTACCTGCAGATGTTCCCGTTCTACCGCAAGGGCATGTTCAAGCGGCAGAAATCGTTCCAAAAATCCGACCGATTGAAATGACCCCCACGCTCGTCACTTCGTGTACTTCGCTGCCCCCCGAGGGGGCCCTCATGCCTTGGGGCGGCCCTGCGGCGTTCAATCTATGACTGAAATTCTTCTATCTGCCAAAAACCTGAGCGTGCGCTTTGGCGGCGTGCTGGCGGTCAACAATGTGTCGTTTGATGTCAAACAGGGCGAGGTGTTCACCCTGATTGGTCCCAACGGCGCGGGCAAGACGACGGTGTTCAACCTGATCAGCCGCATTTACACCCCCACCATGGGCGAGATCGACTTTGCAGGGCCAACAGGCATGCTCAAACTCACCACCCAGCCGCCGCAAAACGTGGCCTCGCTGGGGATTGCGCGCACCTTCCAGAACATTGAATTGTTCGAGCATGCCTCCGTGCTGCACAACCTGCTGATTGGTCGCCACACCCACCGCGCCACGGGTTTGTGGCAGGATTTTTTCTTCACTGCCAAGGCGCGCGACGCCGAGCTGATAGCGCGCGAGAAGGCGGAAGAAGTCATTGAATTTCTGAGCCTGCAACATTACCGCGACACCTTTGTGGCCGGCTTGCCTTATGGCGTTCGTAAAGTGGTCGAGTTGGCACGCGCCCTGTGCACCGAGCCCAAGCTGCTGCTGCTGGACGAGCCCTCAAGCGGCCTGAATGTGGAAGAGACCGACGACATGGCGTTCTGGATTCAGGACATCAAAAACGAGTTGGGCATCACTGTGCTGATGGTGGAGCACGACATGTCACTGGTCTCCAAAGTGTCGGACCGGGTGCTGGCCATGAACCAGGGTGAAATGCTGGCCATGGGCACGCCGCGCGAAGTACAAACCGACCCGGGCGTTATTGAAGCGTATCTGGGGTCGATTGATGATGTGTCGTCGCTGCGCCGCACGGCCAGTGGCGTTTCCAGCGCACAGGAGGCTGCATGAGCACGCAACCCCCTCCCATCAGCGACCTGCCCGTTCTGAAGCTGCTCAATGTTGAAAGCGCCTACGGCCCTATCAAGGCCATACGCGGGGTCAGCCTGCAGGTGCGTCGCAGCGAGATCGCCACGGTACTGGGGTCGAACGGCGCAGGCAAGACCACCATCTTGAAGACTATCTCGGGCATCATCGATCCGCGCAAAGGCTCTATCGAGTTCAAAGGCGAAGACATCACCGCCAAGGACCCCGCTTTCATCGTGCAGCAGGGCCTGAGCCATGTACCCGAAGGGCGCGAGGTGTTTCCCCTGCTCAGCGTACACGACAACCTGCTGATGGGCGCCTACACACGCCACGATCGTGACGGCGTGGCGCGCGACATGGAGACGGTCTACGGCTACTTCCCCATCCTGAAAGAACGTTCCGACCAAGAAGCTGGCTTGCTCTCGGGCGGGCAGCAACAGATGCTGGCCATCTCGCGCGCGCTGATGGCCAACCCCGACCTGATCCTGCTGGATGAACCCAGCCTGGGACTCTCGCCCAAGCTGACCAAGGAGATCTTCGAGATCGTGGTGCGCATCAACCGGGAACGCGGCACCACCATCCTGCTGGTCGAGCAAAACGCCAACATGGCGCTCAATGCATCGGACTACGGCTACGTGCTGGAAAACGGCCGCATCGTGATGGAAGACACCTGCGCCCGTCTGCGCGAGAAGGACGACATCAAGGAGTTCTATTTGGGCATGAAGGAAGACGGTGTGCGCGGCGAGCGGCGCTGGAAAAAGAAGAAAACATGGAGATAAGCATGCACGCAGCGCAGAGCCGCCTCAAGCAAGTGCGCGCCCCCCTGGGGGGCAGCGTCGTACACGCAGTGACAAGCGTGGGGGCCACATGACTCAACTCTGGGACACCTCCTCCATAAAGCCCTGCCACGACATCGTCATGGCGGGCGAAACCATACCCGCCATCTTCTGGAACGCCGTCGCACAACGCGGCCCCGATGTCTGGATGCGCCAAAAGCACCTGGGCCTGTGGCGCAGCTGGACCTGGAACCAGACTGCCGAGGCGGTACGCGAGATCGCTGGCGGCCTGATCAGCCTGGGCTTTGCCAAGGGCGACTGCGCCTCCATTCTCTCCAACACCGTGGTCGAATGGGTCTGGGCCGATCTGGCTGTGTTGTCCTGCGGTGGCGTCTCCAACGGCGTCTACCCCACGGATGCCGCTTCGCAACTGCAGTTTCTCTGCGAAGACTCCCGCACCACCATGCTGTTTGTGGAAGACGATGAACAGCTTGACAAGGCGCTGGAGGTGCGCGAACAGCTGCCCCTGCTGCGCAAGATTGTGGTGTTTGACATGGAGGGTCTGCGCGAGCTGAACGACCCGGGTGTGATCAGCCTGGACGGCTTGCGCACCCTGGGACGCGACTACCTGAAGCAGCACCCCGGCGCGGTGGAAGCGCGCACGCAGCAGTGCCAGCCCCAAGACCTGGCCATCCTGGTCTATACCTCCGGTACCACCGGCAAGCCCAAGGGCGCCATGCATTTGCACCAGGGCCTGGTGTTCACGGTGCGGGGCTACAACACGCTGGTGGCGCAGGACGCACGGGATGAGCGCATGTGCTTTTTGCCGCTGTGCCACATTGCCGAGCGCATGGGCGGCGAGTACTTTGCGCTGTACACCGGCGCAAAACTCAACTTTGTGGAGAACCCCGAGACCATCCCCGAAAACGTGCGCGAGATTGCACCCACCGTCTTCACCGCAGTGCCGCGCGTGTGGGAAAAGTTTTACTCGGGTGTGATGATTTCGCTGAAAGAAGCCGGCATGGTCCAACAGGCGGCCTATGCCTGGGGCATTGGCGTGGGAACCACCATTGCAGACCGCGTGCTGGCGGGCCAGACGGTGAGCACCTGGCTCAAGATCCAGTTCACGCTGGCCCAGTGGCTGGTGCTGAACAACGTACGCAAACTCATTGGCATTCACCGCGCGCGCTTTCTGGTGACCGGGGCTGCGCCCATTTCGCCAGACCTGGTGCGCTGGTACATGGCGCTGGGTCTGCCCATGCTGGAGGTGTGGGGCATGACCGAAACCTGCGGTGCGTCCACTGGTGTGCCGGCCGGGAAGATGAAGCCCGGCTCCATCGGCCCGGCGGCGTCCTACAACGAGGTGCGGTTGGATCCTGCAACGGGCGAAATTCTGGTGCGCGGCAAGAACGTGTTTGCCGGCTACCTGAACCTGCCCGAGAAAACCGCCGAGACCATCGACCAAGAAGGCTGGCTGCACACCGGCGATGTGGGCGTGGTGGATGCGGATGGCTTTTTCCGCATCACCGACCGCATGAAGGACATCATCATCACCGCGGGCGGCAAGAACGTGACCCCCAGCGAGCTGGAAAACGACCTGAAGTTCTCGCCGTACATCACCGACGCGGTGGTCCTTGGCGACAAGCGCCCCTACCTGGTGGTCATCATCATGATCGACCAGGAGAACGTCGAGAAATTCGCGCAGGATGCCGATGTGCCCTTCAGCAACTACGCCTCGCTTACCCGCTCGGCCGAGGTGCAGACCCTCATCCAGGGCGAGCTCGACCGGGTCAACAAGAAGTTCGCGCGCGTCGAGCAGATCAAGAAATTTTTCCTGCTGGAAACCCAATTGACTGCCGAAGACGAGGAACTCACGCCCACCATGAAGCTCAAACGCAAGCTGGTTGAAGCCAAGTATGCCGAGCAAATTGAGGCCATGTACCGATGAAGTTTTTCCCAAACGAACACCCGTTCCCCACCCACCACCAGGAGACTTGAAGATGAAGCAAAAAACCACTCTAGCCCTCGCCGTTATTGCGCTAACAGCTACTGTTTCAATAGCAGCTGAGCAGCAGGGCGTGACCAAAACCGAAATCCTGGTCGGCAGCATTCAGGACCTCTCAGGCCCTCTGGCTGGGTACGGCAAGCAGTTGCGCAACGGTATGCAGTTGCGCGCCGAAGAAGCCAACGAGCAAGGTGGCATCCACGGCCGCAAGATCAAACTCTTGGTAGAAGACGACGGCTACGATCCCAAGAAGTCGGTGCTGGCAGCGCAGAAGCTGGTCAACCAGGAAAAGATCTTCATCATGGCCGGCCACCTGGGAACCGCCCAGAACCTGGCCGCCATGCCCGTGCAGTTTGAGAAGAATGTGGTCAATTTCTTCCCGCTGACCGCGGCGCGGGAAATGTATGAGCCGCTGCACCGCCTGAAATATTCTTTTGCGGCAACCTACTATGACCAGATCCGCATTACCCTGCCCAAGATGGTCAAGGACAAGAATGTGAAGAAGGTCTGCACGATTTACCAGGACGACGACTTTGGCCTGGAAGTGCAACGGGGCGCTGAAGCGGGGCTCAAAGCCGCTGGCATGGAGCTGACCGAAAAGACCAGTTTCAAGCGCGGCTCTACCGACTTCTCGTCCCAGGTTGCCAAGATGAAGGCGGCCGGTTGCGAACTGGTCGTGCTGGGCACCATCATCCGCGAAACCATAGGCACGATTGGCGAGTCACGCAAGACCGGCTTCAGCCCGATCTTCCTGGCCTCCAGCGCCGCCTATACCGACCTGATCCACAAACTGGGTGGCAAGGCCATGGATGGACTCTTTGCCACCATGACGGTTGCAAACCCATACCTGGATGACGCCTCACCCGGCATTCGCTTCTGGGCGGCCAAGTACAAGACCAAGTTCAATGAAGATCCGGCTGTGTTCTCCGCATACGGCTACCTGGTGATGGACTCGTTCATTGCCGCCGCTCAAAAGACCGGCCCCAACCTGACGTCAGACAACTTCGTCAAGACCATGGACACCATGTCGTTCTCCGACCAGTTGTTTGGCAGTGCACCATCTTCCTACACCGCTACCAAGCGCCTGGGCAGCGATGCCTCGCGCATGTCGCAAATCCAGGATGGCAAGTGGAAGGTGGTGTCTGAGTACATCAGCAGCGCATCGGTGGCCGCAGACGCAGCACCGGCAAAGGCTCCGGCAAAAAAATAAGGCTTGAACACAAATTAGGCTTGTAATTTTCAAACCGCTGCCTATAGTTACCTCATGAGGGAAGCCTTTGGATGCTCAAGAAGCTCACAAAGCAGCCCTTGTGAAAGGCGGTCTGTATAGAAAATATGTACAACAACTTCAACCCACAACCGGACTTCTAGAGCCCGGCAAGCGTTACCGCCCCGTAACGTCAAACGCTGCAGCGATGTGGCAAAACTGCAAAGCCCTGCGATCTTCGTAGGGCTTTTGCATTTCTGGATGAAAATGGGATTTTCACCCGCCTTCCATGAAAACATCGCCCACCACCACCGAGCACTGGCCACCCATAGGAACCGGAATCTGGATGCGCTGGTGGGGCTACCTGGTTCGTTGGCTGGTGTTTGGTTTGGTGGTGCATGTTTTTCAACCCGTATCGAGCGACCATCAGTATTTTTGGGTCGAGAAACTGGATCAGATTCTCATTGGCCTGTCATTCGGGCTGGCAGGCGCGGTTGTATTTACCCTGGCGGAAAACACCCTTAATACGCCCCGGGTGAACTGGAAGTCCTGGCTGATTGTGTTGGCCAGCTGGCTGGTCGTCAAAGTGGCTTTTGTCAGCGTGGGTGCCGCTCTCGGCTGAGCACTCAGCGGAATTGGCGCCGCGCCAGAACCCGCTCGTGCAGTGATTTGGACGCCACGGTGATCAGCAAGAACAGCAGCACACCCGCTACACCCATGCCAGCATCCG
>DAOQRI010000117.1:0-7086 GCA_035355475.1 Rhodoferax sp.
CTTCGGAGTGAAGGTTGAGTTGATTGACGTGCAGCACTTTCCGCCCACCCCGTTCGCGGTGCCACTGGTCCAGTACATCCGCGAGCAAGCGCAGCGAGCGGGCTACTCGCATATGGACATAGTCACCGGTGCCGGGCACGACGCGGTCTACATTGCCGACGTCGCGCCTACCGCCATGATCTTCGTGCCCTGCAAGGACGGCATCAGCCACAACGAAATCGAGGATGCCCAACCGTCCCACCTGGAGGCCGGCGCCAACGTCCTACTCAACGCCATGCTGCAAACCGCCGGTGTGCACTTGCCGTAGAAAGTTACCGTATGAGTACCGTTAACCTAGTTACCTGGAAGGAGCGCGCCAGCACCCTCAAGCTGAGGCACCAAGCCTTCATCAATGGCCGTTTTGTCGACGCAGAAGGAGGCCGGACATTCGCCACGGTCAACCCGGCCACAGGCCAGAAGCTCGCCGACGTGGCGGCCTGCCAGGCCAGCGACGTGGACACCGCCGTCGCCGCCGCGCGCCATGCCTTCGAGACAGGCGTTTGGTCACGACAACACCCACGTGAGCGCAAACGCGTGTTGCTGCGCCTTGCGGCGCTGATTGAGCAACATACCGAAGAACTGGCCTTGCTCGAATCGCTGGACATGGGCAAGCCCATCAGCGATGCACTGGCCTACGACCTGCCGGAAGCAGCGAAGTGCTTCGCCTGGTACGGCGAGTCGATCGACAAGCAGTATGACGAAATTGCTCCCACCGGTCCCGAGGCACTGGCCACCATCACTCGTGAACCGGTGGGTGTAGTAGCGGCCGTCGTGCCCTGGAACTACCCACTGATGATGGCCTCGTGGAAAGTGGCTCCAGCCTTGGCCGTCGGCAACAGCGTGATGCTCAAACCCGCCGAACAATCGCCGCTGAGCGCGCTGCGCCTGGCTGAACTTGCTTCTGAGGCAGGTATTCCCCCAGGTGTGTTCAACGTGTTGCCCGGCCTGGGCCCAGTTACCGGTCAGGCACTGGGCCTCCATATGGACGTGGACTGTCTGGCCTTCACCGGCTCCACCGCCACTGGCAAGCGCTTCATGGCGTATTCGAGTCAGTCCAACCTCAAGCGAGTGTGGTTAGAGTGCGGTGGCAAGTCCCCACATATCGTGTTCGACGACTGCCCGGACCTTGACAAGGCCGCGCAAGCCGCGGCCTTGGGAGTCTTTTCGAACCAGGGCGAAGTCTGCATCGCCGGCTCGCGCCTGTATGTGCAGAACGGCATCTACGACGCGTTCATGGCGAAGGTTGCCCAATTCGCCCAAAGCATGCAGCCCGGCGACCCGCTGGACCCGGCCACCACCATGGGCGCCATCGTCGACGATGCACAGATGCGTCGCGTGCTCGGCTACATCGAATCGGGGCTGAGCGAAGGCGCCACGCTACGCACCGGCGGCCGCCAGACCCGCCATGCGACGGGTGGTTACTACGTCGAACCCACCATCTTCGACTGCCCCCGCCAAGCCATGCGCATCGTCAACGAGGAAATCTTCGGCCCGGTGCTTGCGGCCCAGCGCTTCAGCACCGAGGAAGAGGCGGTAGCCCTGGCAAACGATTCGCCCTACGGCCTGGGCGCCGGCCTTTGGACCGCCCAACTGGGTCGGGCGCACCGTGTGTCGCGCCGCCTGAGGGCCGGGCTGGTGTGGGTCAACTGTTATTTCGACGGTGACATCTCGGTGCCCTTTGGCGGCGTCAAGCAGTCGGGCTTCGGCCGCGACAAGTCGCTGCACGCGTTAGACAAGTACAGCGACCTCAAGTCCACCTGGATCAACCTGCTTTAAGGAACCAAGCCGTCATGCACGTCCCCATCACCATCGCCCGCCCGGCCCACGCCCTGTGGCTGCAGGCCTGCGGCATCTTCCTGTGTGCGATGGTGGCGTTAGCCACGCTGGACATGCTGGCCAAAGACCTGGTTGCACGGCATCCGGCACCGGTGGTAAACCTCGTGCGCTATGGCGTGGTGTTGATGATGGCGATGGTCTTGATGCAGGTGCGTGGCAGCGCCTGGCGCCTCAATGCCGAACACCGCAGCACGATGATATGGCGCGGGGTCATGCTGGGCACCGTGGGGCTGACCTTCATGCAGGCCCTGCACACCATGCCACTGGCCGAGGCCACGGCCATCTACTTCCTGTCGCCGCTCATCATTGTTGCCCTCTCGCCCTGGATGCTGGGTGAACAGGTGCACAGGCGGCAAGTGGCCGCCGTGTTGACCGGTTTTGCGGGCATGCTTTTGATCGTGCGCCCGGGCGGCGCCCTGCCCCTGGCGGGCACGGTTCTGATGTTGATGGCTGCAGGCGCTTACGCCATGTTGCAGATCCTCACGCGGCGTCTCGCCGGCAAGGTCAGCATGGAACAACAGTTCGCCTGGACCGCAGTGATCTGCACCGTGATGACGGTGTTGTCCCTTCCCTCCGCCGACCCCCTGGCCTGGCCCGGTCCAAGAGACTTGGCACTCATGGTCCTGGTCGGCATGCTCAGCGGCTTGGGTCAATACCTTTTGATCAAAGCCTTCCAGAAAGTATCGGCCTCGTCGCTGGCACCCTTCAACTACTTCCACTTGTTGCTGGCGGTGTTGTTCAGCGTGCTGGTGTTCGGGCAGCGGCCTGACACGCTCTCACTGCTGGGGATTGCCGTCATCGCCTGCGCCGGCCTGGCGCTCACGCTCCCAGTCTTTCGGACCCAACTCGCCGCCGCCCTGGCATCGCGCCAGACGCCGCGCTGAACCCATACATACCATGTCCACCCTCATCGACGAACTCACCCGCACCGTGGGTGCCGCGTACGTGCTGACCGGCACCGACATTCCGCCCCAGCACTGCACCGACTGGTTCCAGACCCACACCCATATGCCGCTGGCTCTGGTGCGCCCTGGTACGCCAGGCGAGGTGGCACTGGTGATGGCGATCTGTAATCGGCATCACCAGCCGGTCACGCCCCAAGGTGGACTCACCGGCCTGGTGGCGGGTGCCGCACCGGCCGAAGGCGATGTGGCGCTCTCGCTTGCAAGACTGAACGGCATCGAAGAAATCGACACCGCAGCCAGCACAATCACCGTATTGGCCGGCACGCCCCTGCAAACCGTGCAGGAAGCCGCACGCGCAGCCGGATTGCTCTTGGCGGTGGACTTGGGCGCGCGCGGCTCCTGCCAGATCGGCGGCAACATTGCCACCAACGCCGGTGGCAACCGCGTCATCCGCTACGGCATGTTCCGCGACCAGGTGCTGGGCCTAGAGGCGGTGCTGGCCGACGGCACCGTGGTGGGTGGCCTCAACAAGATGCTCAAGAACAACGCCGGTTACGACCTCAAGCACCTGTTCATCGGCTCCGAAGGCACGCTTGGCATCGTTACACGCGCAGTGCTGCGCCTGCATCCGATGCCCCTTAGCTGCTGCACCGCCTGGTGCACGCTGACAGACCACGACACCGTGGTGAGATTCTTGCGCCATGCGCAAAGCCATCTCGCAGGCACGCTGTCGGCATTCGAGGTGATGTGGCCCGACTTCCACGAACTGGTCACAACCCGGGTACCCGACCTGCGCTCGCCGGTGGCCAGCAACGGCATGCAGGTGCTGATCGAAATGGAGGGCGGCGACTCCGATCGCGACATGGCTATGTTCTGCACGCTGTTGGAAGGGGCGTTGGAGTGTGGCTGGCTGCAGGATGCTGCCATCGCCCAGTCGCTCAAGGAGCGTGAAGCCTTTTGGCGCCTGCGCGACGCGGTGTCTGAATTGCCGCTGATGTGGTCGCCCTACTGTGGCTACGACGTCAGCTTGCCAATTGGCAAAATTGGCCGCTTCGTGCACGAGCTGCAGCAAGCATTGCGCGTGCGTTTCCCTCGCTGCGAGCACATCCACTTTGGGCACATCGGCGATAGCAACCTACATGTGGGCGTACACCTTGACATGCAATGGGGGCCCTTCCCCGAAGCGGAAATCGACGACTGCGTCTACAGCTTGCTGCGCACTTATGGAGGATCGGTTTCGGCCGAGCACGGCATCGGTCAGCATAAGAAGGCCTACCTCGGCCACTCGCGCACGCCCCAGGAGCTCGCACTGATGCACACGCTCAAGCAGGCGATGGACCCCCAAAACCTCCTCAATCGCGGCAAGGTGCTGGCATGACTACCGTCTTTTTCCACAGCGATCTTGACGACCCACAGGCTTGGCAAGCCACGCTACAGGCCGCCCTTCCCGACCTCGAATTCATCGTCGGTCCCGAGTGTGATCGGCCTGAATCGGTGGATGTGGCGTTGGTTTGGACACCGCCGCCCCAGGGACTACGCGCCTTCACCAACCTGCGTGCCGTGTTGTCGCTGGGCGCCGGGGTCGATCAACTGCGCTTGGCTGACCTGGACACGCGAATCCCGGTGGCGCGCCTGATAGACGATACGCTCACACAGCGAATGGTCGAGTATTGCCTGGCAACGGTTTTCTATTTCCATCGCCACCTGCACCTGCACGCCGCGCATCAGGCACAACGTCAATGGACCTTCATCCCGCCCCTGAACGCGTCATCGCGCGAGGTGCTGGTGCTGGGCCTAGGCGAACTCGGCTCGGCTGTAGCCAGCGCACTTGTGCAACAAGGTTTCAAAGTGACCGGCTGGAGCCGCAGACCGAAACAGATCACCGGCGCAGTTTGCTGCCATGGCGACGAGGCGCTCGCGCAAGTGCTGAGAACCTGTGATGTGGTTATCAACCTGCTGCCACTCACCGCGCAGACCGCTGGCATGCTCAACCGAGATCTATTCGCTCAGCTGAAACCACAAGCTTGTCTGGTTCAGGTGGGCCGCGGTGGCCACTTGGTGGAGGACGACCTGCTGACAGCACTCGATCAAGAGCAACTCGCGGGCGCTTTCATCGACGTCTTCAGCATCGAGCCGCTGGCCTTTGACCACCCTTTCTGGACACACCCGAAGCTGCGACTCACACCACACGTTGCCTCGCTCAGCGATCCAAGGCAATCGGCAGCAACCGTCATTGACAACATCGGCCGCGCAATGCGGGGCGAAGCCATGCAACACGCTATCGACCGCGCGGTCGGCTACTGAACACCTCATCCCCACTTTTCAGGAACAGCCATGAAGACCTTCTTCCACTCCGAACAACTTCTGCACCACCCCCAAACCTACCTGTCGCGCGGGCAGATGCGCAAGCCGCAGGAAGTGCCCGCTCGAGCGGAGGCTATATTGCACGGCGTGAACGCACTCGGCTTCGAGGTGCAGCAGCCGTCCGACCACGGCATGGCGCCACTGCACGCGGTACACAGCGCGCCCTATCTGAAGTTCCTGGAGGACGCTCACACCGATTGGAAGAAAATGCCCGCTGATTGGGGTGATGAAGTGATATCCAACATCTTTGTGCGTGAGCCAAACGCACTGCGCGGCATTCTCGCGCAGGCATCGGCCTACCTTGCCGATGGCAGTTGCCCGGTGGGGGAATTCACCTGGCGCTCAGCGTATTGGAGCGCGCAATGTGCGGCCGACGCAGCGCAGGCTTTGCTGGACGGCGCGCACCACGCCTATGCGTTGTGCCGACCTCCCGGCCACCATGCACGACGTGCTTCAGCCGGCGGCTTTTGCTACCTCAACAACGCGGCCATCGCAGCGCAGATTTTGCGCCAACGGCATGCGCGCGTGGCCATATTCGACGCCGACATGCACCACGGCCAGGGCATACAAGACATCTTCTATGATCGTGCAGACGTGCTCTACGTGTCCATTCACGGTGACCCGACCAACTTTTATCCAGGGGTGGCTGGCTTCGCCGAAGAGATCGGTGTCGGCGCTGGTCTGGGCTTCAATCTCAATCTGCCCATGCCCCACTGCTCCCCTGAATCGGTCTTTTTCGAGAAAGTCGATCAGGCACTCCGCACGATCCGCAACTTTCAGCCCGACGTGCTGGTGTTCTCGCTCGGCTTCGACATCTACAAAGACGACCCTCAATCGAAGGTGGCCGTCACAAGCGAAGGCTTCCACCGCCTAGGGCAGGCCGTTGCCGACATTGGTCTGCCAACGGTATTCGTGCAGGAAGGCGGGTACCACATTGACTCTCTAGCTCTAAATACCCGCCAATTCTTCACAGGCGTGCTGCAGCGCCCGGCCCCCTAAGCTCACCTTCATTACACAGGAGTATCCCCATGCAATCCAAATCCAATCTGACCAACTCGGCACTCATGGCCCGCCGCGCCGCCGCCATTCCCCGTGGCGTGGGTCAAAGCCACCACATCTTCGTCGACAGGGCCGACAACGCCGAAGTCTGGGATGTGGAAGGTCGCCGCTACATCGACTTCGCCGGCGGCATTGCCGTGCTCAACACCGGCCACCGCAACACAGCCGTGATCGAGGCCGTGAAGGCCCAGCTCGACCGCTACACCCACACCTGTTTCCAGGTGCTTGCCTACGAACCCTACGTAGAACTCGCCGAGCGTGTCAACGCGAAGGCTCCGGGTGACTTTGCCAAGAAGACCCTGTTTCTGACAACAGGGGCTGAAGCGATTGAAAACGCGATCAAGATTGCGCGCGCGCACACCGGTCGCCCGGGTGTGATCGCCTTTACGGGGGGCTACCATGGCCGCACCCTGCTAACCCTTGGCTTGACCGGCAAGGTCGTGCCGTACAAGGTCGGCTTCGGCCCTTTCCCTGGCGAAGTCTTCCATGCTCTGTTCCCTAACGCGCTCCATGGCGTGAGCATTGACGACGCCATTGCCTCGATCGAACAGATCTTCAAAAACGACATCGAGGCCTGCCGAGTCGCCGCCATCATCATCGAGCCAGTGCAGGGGGAAGGCGGCTTCAACGTGGCACCACCTGAACTCATGCAGCGCCTGCGCACGATGTGCGACCAGCACGGCATTCTGTTGATCTGCGATGAAGTGCAAACCGGCGCCGGTCGCACCGGCACCTGGTTCGCTTGCGAGCAGAGTGGTATTGCACCCGACCTGATCACCATGGCCAAGTCCATGGCCGGTGGATTCCCGATTTCGGCTGTGGTTGGACGCGCCGAAGTGATGGACGCGCCCGCTGCAGGTGGCCTGGGTGGCACCTATGCCGG
>DAOQRI010000118.1:0-7004 GCA_035355475.1 Rhodoferax sp.
TCCACCACCGCCATGGGGTCGCTCGCCGGCCCCATTTTGCAGGTGCCCACCGGGTGGTACTGTGTATCGGCCCGGTTGCGGATGTCCTGTTCCATGGCCTTGGCATCATTGATGTCGACTGGGTACAGCATCTTGCCGCGGACGCTGTTGAATGGACTGGATTCCATCAAGCGCTGCTGCGCCTGGCCTCCTTTGATCAGCAGTTGCAAGTCCCGCTCATCTGACAGGAATTGCGGATCAATAACGGGTGCCTCACGGGGGTCTGCGCTTTTGATGCCCACGGTGCCGCGGCTGTAGGGGCGCAACACGTCGACATGACAGGAAATGCCATGACTGAAGTGGGCCTTGCGTGCATGGTCGTCGACCAAAGCCACAACAAACACCAGTTGCAAATCGGGAATCGCGATTTCGGGTGATGAGCGGAAGAAGGCGCCGCCCGTGGCGATGGCGCTGGTGATCATGCCGGTGCGCTGTTTGCGCCACTCCAGCATGGCACCCACGACCTTGCCAACGCCAGGCAAAGTGGCGCCAAATGAAGCGGTGTTGCTGGGCACCTTCCAGCTCTGCACATAGTCAATGTGATCCTGCAGATTTTTCCCCACACCGGGCAGTTCGTGTCGGGGGGTGACGCCAGCACGCCGCAGTTCGGCGGCCGCGCCAATGCCCGACAGTTGCAGCAGTTGCGGTGAACCGAAAGCGCCCGCTGAAACAATAACTTCGCGGCGCGCACGCACGTTCTGAATCTGGTTACCCTGGTAGAACTGCACGCCAGTCGCGCATCGGTCTTGCAATTCCACCTTGGCGCTCACGGCATGGGTGATCACCTTCAGGTTGGGGCGCCCCAGGTTGGGCGTGAGGAAGCCTTTCGCTGCACTGCAACGCTCGCCGTTTTTGTGGGTGACTTGGTACAGAAACGAGCCTTCCTGCTGAGCGCCGTTGTAGGCTTGGTTCAACGGGATACCGTTTTGCTCGGCAGCGTCCAGAAACATCTGGCTCAAGGGGCTGTCAAATCGCGGATAGGTCACATTCAACGGGCCGTCTTGGCCATGGAATGCGTTCTGGAGTTGCTCGTTGTGCTCCGAGCGCTTGAACAGTGGTAGCACTTCGTCATAGGCCCAGCCCGGGTTGCCCAGTGGTCATAGTCCCAACGGTTGCCGCGCACATACAGCATGGCGTTGATGGAGCTGGAGCCCCCCAGCGTCTTGCCGCGTGGCTGGTAGCCGCGCCGACCGTTCAGTCCGGGCTGCGGGACGGTTTCATACGCGTAGTTGTTGATCTTGGTGGGCACCATGGCTACCACGCCAGCCGGAGCGTGGATGAGCGCGCTGCTGTCTGGGCCACCCGCTTCCAGCAGGCACACGGTGGTGTGGGGGTCTTCACTCAGCCGGGCTGCCAGCACACAGCCGGCAGAACCCGCACCGACGATCACATAGTCGAACTCCGTGGGCTGCATCTTGTCTCCTTTTTTGAGTGCGTGATTGTTGAATCTGTCGCAATTTACGTCCAATGCATATTGAGTGCAAAATCAATGCAATGAATACATGGCTTGTTGCTAGGAGCGGTGCAATGGATCTCAAACGGCTGAAACACCTGGTGGCCCTGGCCGACACGCGCAATTTCGGCCGTGCGGCCCTACAGTGCCATCTGACCCAATCGGCCTTCAGCCGCAGCATTCAGGCGGCTGAAGAAGAAATGGGTTTGCTGCTGTTTGACCGGGGTACGTTGGAGGCGCGCTGTACCGAAGCCGGTGCCTTTGTGGTGGAGCGGGCGCGCAAGCTGCTGTTTGACAGCAGCCGCCTGGAGCGCGATGTCAGCCTGTACCGCGAGCGGCAGATTGGAGACCTGGCGTTTGGTTGCGGACCATACCCTGCGGCCACCATCGTGCCGGAGTTGCTGACGGACATCCGCACCCGCTATCCCGGAGTGTGCGTACGTGTGGAGGTGAACAATGCCGACTACCTGGCCGCGCACCTGCGGGCTGAGGAGCTGGATTTCTATTTGGCCGATGTGCGCAATGTCGTTGCCGCCTCTGATCTCACTGTCACCCGGGTTGCCACCCTGTCTGGCGGGTTTTATGTGCGCATGGGTCACCCGTTGCTGGGCCAGGGGCCGGTCAGCGCCCAATCGCTGTTGCCGTTTGGCATAGGCAGTGTGCGTCTACCCGAGGCAGTGCAGCTTGGTTTGGGCGTTTTGATGGGACTCGGCGAGGGCAAGCGCTTGCCGCTGGCCGTGGAGTGCGATGACTTGAGCCTGCTGAAGTCACTGGCGGCAACGACCGACACGGTGATCGGTTGCAGCGATGCGGCTACCGTGCAAGACGTGGATGGTGGGCGCCTGGTCCGTCTGGACGTACTGGATATACCGCCGATGTTTGCAGACATGGCGATCGTGTCGCTCAAGGGCAGAAGCTACTCACTGATGGCGCAATTCGCGGTGGATTTCATTCAGGAGCGCGCACAGGCTGTCAGCTTCACGTAGCTTCGCGCCGTACACTGGTCTGAACTGACTGAGAGGACCCCCCGACCATGATAAACCCCATCCATGCCACCTTGATTCCCGGCGACGGCATTGGCCCCGAAATCGTGGACGCCACGCTGGCCGCGCTGGACGCCCTGGGCGCGCCCTTTGTCTGGGACCGCCAAATTGCGGGCCTGGGCGGTGTGCAACTGGCCGGTGACCCCTTGCCCAAAGCCACGCTGGACAGCATCCGCCAAACCCGTTTGGCGCTCAAGGGCCCGCTGGAGACACCGACCGGTGGCGGCTATCGCTCGTCCAATGTGCGCCTGCGCGAGGAGTTCCAGCTCTACGCCAACCTGCGCCCGGCGCAAACCATCATTCCCGGCGGGCGCTTCGACAAGATCGACCTGGTGGTGGTGCGTGAGAACCTAGAAGGCCTGTACATCGGCCACGAGCACTATGTGAAGATTGACGAAGACCCGCACGCTGTGGCCACGGCCACCGGCATCAACACCCGTGCGGGCAGCCGCCGCCTGCTGGAATACGCGTTTGAACACGCGGTGACCACCGGGCGCAAGAAAGTGTCCATCGTGCACAAGGCCAACATCATGAAGGCGCTGACCGGCATCTTCCTGGAAACCGGGCTGGAGCTGTACGAGAGCAAGTACAAGGGCAAGTTTGAACTCGACACCGTCATCATCGATGCCTGCGCCATGAAGCTGGTGCTCAACCCCTGGCAGTTCGACATGCTGGTGACGACCAACTTGTTTGGCGACATCCTGTCCGATCTGGTGGCCGGCTTGGTGGGCGGCCTGGGCATGGCACCGGGCGCCAACATCGGCGCCGATGCGGCCATCTTTGAAGCCGTGCATGGCTCCGCGCCCGACATTGCGGGCAAAGGCATTGCCAACCCCATCGCCATCATGCTGGCTGCGGCCATGATGCTGGACCACTGCAAGTTGCCCGACATGGCAACCCGGTTGCGCGTGGCGATTGACCAGACGCTCAACGTGGACAACGTGCGCACGGGCGACTTGGGCGGCAAGGCCAATACCGCAGAATTTACCAAGGCGTTGGTCAGCCGCATCAAGGGCTGATTTTAGAAAGATGCCTAAGTCCAAGCAGCTCACCATTCTCACCGGCGCCTCACGGGGGCTGGGTTTGGCCATGGCCCAGCAGTTGCTGGAGCCCGGCGCGACGGTACTTTGCATCTCGCGCAAAGCGAGCCCCGAACTGGAACAACACGCACAGCGCAGTGACGCCACACTGGAGCAGTGGACGATGGATCTGGCCGACGGTGTGAAGGTGGCCTCTGCACTGCAGATTTGGCTGCAGACGCACGCGGCGACCCCTTGGAGTGGTGTCACGCTTATCAACAATGCCGGTGTGATACCGGCGCTGGCGCCACTGCGCGATGGACAGACTGACGACCTTGCCAATGCCTTGCGCGTAGGACTGGAGGCGCCTCTTCTGTTGTGTGCGGTGTTCCTGGCCGCCACCCGTGACTGGGCCGCGCCGCGCAAAGTGCTCAATATCTCGTCGGGTTTGGGGCGGCGTGCGATGGCCTCATCGGCGGCCTACTGTGCGGCCAAGGCCGGCATGGACCATTTCACCCGTTGCATGGCGCTGGACGAGGCCCTGGTGCCCAACGGTGCCCGCGTGTGTTCTCTGGCCCCCGGCGTCATTGATACCGACATGCAGGCTCAGTTGCGGGGAGCCGATGCAGCGCGCTTCCCGGACCGTGCCATGTTCACGGGCCTGCAGGCCCAGGGTCAGCTCAGCAGCCCGCAAGAAACCGCACAGCGCGTGCTGGCCTATCTGCAGCGCGCTGACTTTGGCAGCAACCCTGTCGGTGACGTGCGCGACTGAATGCCTTGGCGAACGCCACCCCATCAGTTCGCGAACACGCCTTCTAGTGAATGGAAACCCTTGATCTCGATCGGGTTGCCAGACGGGTCGCGAAAGAACATGGTGGCCTGTTCGCCAGGCTCACCCGCAAAGCGGATGTGGGGCGCCAGCACAAACTGGACGCCCTTCGCTGTCAGCGCATCGGCCAACGCCTTCCAGTCTTCCATTTGCAGAATCGCACCCAGGTGGGGCATGGGCACCATGTGCTCGGCCACATGGCCCGTGTTGGTGGTGGCAAACGGTTCGCCCAGATGCAGCGAAATCTGGTGGCCGAAGAAGTCGAAGTCGATCCAGGTGTCGGTGCTGCGCCCTTCGCGGCAGCCCAGGACGCTGCCGTAGAACTGGCGCGCAGCATCGAGGTCGCGCACATGAAAAGCGAGGTGAAACAGGGATTGCATGGTGTGTCCAGAATTTAAGGTTAAAAAGTGCCGCTAGGCTTCGTCAATACTGCATAAGTAGCTATCAGAGTAATAGCAAACTCAGCCTGCCGAGGCGGTGGCCATGCGCAGCCGGCGCGCTGCATCTTCGGCCCGTGCATCGTCAATCTCGCGCAGTACGGCTTGCATGTCCACATCCGCATGGCTGCGTTCAAAGCGGCCGGTCAGCACGGTCTCGTTGCTGAGCAGGCCTGCCTGGTACAGGCTCCAGATCTCGGGGCCGTATTGGGTGTGCAGTAACTCCGGTGCAAATTGCCCAAAGAAGTCGCGCAGGTTGTTCACGTCGCGCAGCAGCATGCGCTGCGCGTGGTTGTTGCCCGCGGCGTCCACCGCCTGGGGCAGGTCGATGATGACGGGCTCGTCCACGCTGTCGGCACCATCCGCACCGGGTGTGTGGGCCAGCAGGATGTTGAATTCGGACAAGTCCCCGTGCACCACTCCCGCGCACAGCATCCGCACCACCTCGGCAATCAGCGTGGCATGGTGCTGCAAGGCCTGTTCGCGGGTAAAGGCCACATCGTTCAGGCGCGGCGCAGCGTCGCCGTGCGCATCGGTCACCAGTTCCATCAGCAGCACGCCGTCGTGAAAGTTATACGGTTGGGGCACGCGCACACCGGCGGCGGCCAATCGGTAGAGGGCATCCACCTCGGCACTTTGCCAGGCGGCTTCCTGTTCCTGGCGGCCAAAGCGGCTGCCCTTAGCCATGGCGCGGGCAGAGCGGGAATTCTTGACTTTGCGGTTTTCGGTGTAGTCCACCGCCTGGCGAAAGCTGCGGTGCGTGGCCTCTTTGTAGATTTTGGCGCAGCGGGTTTCGTCGCCGGTGCGCACCACAAAGACCATGGCCTCCTTGCCACTCATCAGTTGGCGAACCACGGTGTCGATCAGACCTTCTTCGATAAGGGATTGCAGTCTGGGAGGTGGTTTCATGGGCAGGCGTTGGGGCGTTCAGGACACTGGCATTGTGACCTGAATGCGTCAGCCCTATCGCTCGCCGTGTCTGTTGTCGCGGCGCTGGTCTCTGCGGTCGTCGTGTCGTTCTTCCCGGCGGTCGCGGCGGTGCTCGTTGTAGCGCTCATCGCGGTGTCCATAGGCATAGGCTTCGGGTTGGCGATAGTAGCCCGGCCCGCGAAGGTGTTCGCCGCGGTGCTCCCACCAGCGGTTGTTCTGCTCCACCCGCACAAAGTGCACCGGATGCCCGCAAGCGCGGTAGCGTGCGCAGTGCCGACCCCAATCACGGTATTCGTGCGGGGCAACATGCAGGTACATGAGAGGCGCACGGTGCAGTGGTTGGCCATAGATGACGGGCTGCGCATTCCACACCGGCGGCGGCAGGTTGTTGCCCAGCGAGATCTGTCCGTAGACGCCAGGCGCAAACGCGCCACCTACGGTGACATTGGCGTAATTTTGCGCCTGCGCCGCTGTGGCAAAGCCAACGGTGATCACCAGTGCGGCGGCCAATTGGAAGCGTTTGAAATTCATGTTGTGTCTCGTACAACAAGGGCCGTAAGGCTCCGGCCAAATGGAGCGGGCCATTGCGATGAAGCAGGGCTTGAACACCTAACGACTGCCGGCACCGCTGTGTTGACGGTGCTTACCTTTGTTTACAGTTCTGCTTGCGGTAGCTGCAGTGCGCATAGCTGCGCATGGGCCGGTCCGTCAGTGTTGATGGGCAACTGGTTCTTGGCTTGCAGGTAATGGTGGGTAAACACATCCAAATAGGCCTGCAGCGCTTGCGCGGCCTGTACATCACCGGCCAGTTCCAGGCACAAGGCTGCCACCTCAGACGTGCAAAAGTGGTCATCACGCCGGGAGCGGCGCAGTTTGTAGCGCGATATCTGCTCGCTTTGCAGGCTCAGTACGGGCAAGTGGTTCAAATAGGGACTCTTGCGGAACATCTTGCGCGCCTCGGGCCAGGTGGCGTCCAGCAATACAAAAAGTGGACGTGGCCCGGCGGGGAGGAGCGGGTGCCCCCGCGCTCCACCGCTGGGCGCCATCAATTGTGTGACCACGCGCGCCGGGTCTACAAACTCACCGGGAAACACCAGATACGGCTGCCACTGCGGGTCGGCCAGCAGTGCCAGCAGGGCGGGGTCGACCTCGGTGCGCGCCCAGCCAAAGGCAAAGGTGTCGGGCAGCACATCTGCAATCAGCCAGCCGGTGTTGCTGGGCTTGAGCGCCTCGATGTCGCCCATGATCAGGCAC
>DAOQRI010000119.1:0-6996 GCA_035355475.1 Rhodoferax sp.
GCCGGTTCGCGGCGGGCTGCTTCGACGGTGGCGTCGATACGCCCGGCCAGCAGGCGCAGGCCCCGCCCTTCCTGCATCACGACCTTGCGGCCGAGCAGGTCGAGCGCCTGGATGCCGTGCGTGCCCTCGTGGATCATGTTGAGGCGGTTGTCGCGCCAGTACTGCTCCACCGGGAAGTCGCGGGTGTAGCCATAACCACCGTGGACCTGGATGGCCAGGGAATTGGCCTCCAGGCACCATTCGCTGGGCCAGCTCTTGGCAATGGGAGTCAGCACCTCGAGCAGCAGGCGGGCGTCGTTCGCTGCGTCGCCACCAGCGGTGTGTTGTTCGTCCACCAGGCGGGCGCAATACAGCTCCAGCGCCAATGCACCCTCGCAATAGGCTTTTTGGGCCAGCAGCATGCGCTTGACGTCCGCATGCTCAATGATGGCGACCTGGGGCTTGGTTGCGTCTTTACCTCCAGAACCCAACGGCCGACCTTGTGGCCGGTTGCGCGCGTAGTCCAACGAGGCGTAGTAGCCTGCCATGCCCAGCATGGTGGCCGCAATACCCACGCCAATGCGTGCCTCGTTCATCATGTGGAACATGCACTGCAGGCCCTTGCCCGGCTGGCCCACCAGGTAGCCCACCGCGCCAGCGCCTTTGCCATAGGGGCCGTCCTGCCCCACCGGGAACTTGCCTTCACCGAAATTGAGCAGTGTGTTGGTGGTGCCGCGCCAGCCCAGCTTGTGATTCAGGCCTGCCAGCGCGACGTCGTTGCGCACGCCGGTCAGCGTGCCATCCGTGTTGACCAGCTTCTTGGGCACGATGAACAGTGAAATGCCGCGCGTGCCGGGCACGGGCTTGCCATCTGCATCTGGGATCTTGGCCAGTACCAGGTGGATGATGTTTTCCGTCAGCTCATGCTCGCCACTGGAAATCCACATCTTGTTGCCCTTGAGGCGATAGCGGGCGCCCAAAGGATCTGACTCATAGCCATCACCATCGGGAACTGCGCGGGTTGCCACATCGCTCAGGCTGGAGCCCGCCTGCGGCTCGCTCAGGCACATGGTGCCCGACCAGCGCCCGGCAAACTCGTTCTTGGCAAACACCTCTTTTTGCATGGCAGTGCCGTGCGTCATCAACAGATTGGCATTGCCGGTCGTGAGCATGCCCGAACCAATGCTGACCGACGCACAAGCAAAGAAGGCGTTGGCTGCTGCTTCCACGGAATAGGGCAATTGCATGCCGCCCACCTCATAGTCTTGTGCGGCGCTGAGCATGCCCGATTCAGCATAGGCGCGACTGGCGTCATGCGTGGCCTGCGGCAGGATGACCTTTTCGCCGTCAAAGTGGGGCTCCTGCACATCCACCAGCCGGTTGAAGGGCGCGTATTTCTCGCGGGCGATGCGCTCGCAGGTGTCCAGCACGGCATCAAAGGTGTCGCGCGAATGGTCGGCAAAGCGCTCACGTTGCGCCAGAGCCGCAGTGTCGAGCCAGTCGTTGAGCAGGAAGTCGATGGTGGGACGGAGATTCATGGGTTGTCCAAATCAAGTGAAGGCAGGAGACTAAACCAGAGTGGCACATCCTGCTGCCACCCATGGGACACCGGGAAACCATAAAAAAAGCCCCTGGGAATACCCAGAGGCTTTCGAGTGAAGTGCAGCCCCGCCGGACTGCACCCTGTGGATCACGCTCAATTGAAATCGGCGCTCAGGCTGAAAGCGGTGAAGCGTGGAGCGCCCAGGTAATAGAACACAGTCGATGGGTTGGTTGCGCCTACCTTGACGGTGTTGACCACAGAACCCGAGGTGGGGCTACGGTACTGCGCATCGGCAATGTTGGTGATGTTGAATCGCAATTGAACGTTCTTCACACTGCCAAAATTGCCAAAGTTGTATCCCGCATCAAAGTCACCCGTGTTGTAGCTGGGCACTTCTTCGTCGTTCATCAAAGACGCGTACTGACGGCCGGTGTGCTTGACTTTCAGACGGGCATAGAACGGGCCGCTGGTGTACTGCAACGAGCCTCCGAACATACGGTCTGGCACCAGGGTGAACTGTTTGCCAGCAGTCGGAATTTCCTGACCTTTTGCGACCGTGATGTTGTCCAGCAATTCGCTGGACTGGGCGGTCATTGACGCATAGGCCGTGAAACCACCCATGAACGGTGCGGAACCGGCTTCCAGTTCCAGACCAGTCGTTTTCACGCGGCCGGCATTGGTGTAGGTGCTGCGGTCCGCCACGGGGTCATAGGCGTTGGCCTGGCGATCCTTAAAGTTGGAATTGAACAAGGTGGCCGACAAGGAGTAACCACGCGTCTGGATGCGGTAGCCCAGATCCGTCATGACGGATGTTTCTGGCAGGGCTTCCGTCACCAGTTCCACCTGACCCGCCGCGTTCAGGCGAACATTGCTGCCGGTAAACGCAAAGTTGGGCGCGGCACGGAAGTTCTTGCCGACGTTCATGAACACCTGCTGTTGCTTGTCCAGGTTGTAACGCACACCAATCTGGGGCAGCACATCACTGTAGGTCTTCTGGATGTTGTAACTGGTGGTGAAACCTTCGTTGGCATAGTTGGTCACGTCACGCTTGACCTGGGGCGCACGCACGCCCAGTGACAGCACACCCTTGTCGCCACCGAAGCTCATGTTGTCAGACAGGTAGAACTGGTAGGCGGTACTGACCGTCTTCCAGTCACGGCCCTGGTAGGTGCTGCCGTCGGGGCGCAGGGTTTGTCCATCGCGCAACCAGATGTCGTAGGCTTCACCGGATGCGTTGACGCCGACTGCGGGTTGAGTCTGGACATGCTGGGCTTGTTCGAACCACACACCGGCGCGCACCTGGTGGTTACCGAGCGTGGTGTTGATTTCAGCGGTCACACCGGGACGCTGGGTCTTGGTCACGCTGGAGCGCGCCATGATGACGGTGTCCAGCGTATCCTTGTCGCCATTCAGGTCCACACCGGCACCGATCTTGCCCGTTGCGGTGTTCAGGAATGCGGTCTCCGACAGCGCGGTCTGTTGGGTACCACCTGTTCCGAAGCCATACCAGAAATACGGTTGGACCTTGAGGTAGGTTTCGCTGGCCAGCTTGAACGAGCCTGACAGGGAAACAATGGCATTCTCGAACGGATTTTGGGACAACTTGTAGTACTGTGGCGTCGGGCCGGTTTCCTTTTGTGCGCCAGCGCCACCAGCGAGGTGTCCCGGCGTGAAGGTTGAAGAATAGTCCCAGTTGTAGCCATTGGTGTTGAGCTGTGCCACGCTCATGCTGTAGATGTTGTTGTTGACCGCCTTGTTGTACAAGATGGAACCCAGGATGGTATTGTCTTCATTCAGGTCCCAGCGGAAGGCTGCATCGAGGTGGTCCTTCTTGGCACCGCCCTCGCCCTTCCACTTGTCGGCCTGGGTATGCGACAGGCTCAGGAACACCTTGGCCTTGTTGTCGGCAAATCGACCGGTGTCATAGCGTGCAAAGGTGCGCGACATGCGCAGTTGGCCAAATCCTTGGGCAACGCGGAAGCGCATCTTGTCTTCTGGGTCGCATGATGTGATGCCCACGTTACCGCCGGTAGCGCCTGCATGGGGAGATTCCACATCCGGATTTCCTTGAGAAATGGTTTGCGTGCACAGGTTTTCCTGGTCCGCATATTCCTGTGGGTAAACCGCAAAATTGCCGGAGTCGTTAACTGGCACACCGTTGATGGTGAAGCCCATCTGGTCGGCACCGAAGCCGCGAACGGTCAGGCCACCACCAAACAGGCCCGTGGCATCGTGGTTAAAGGTATTGACGCTGGGGAGCAGTGCCAAGGCCTGGAACGGATTGCCCGTGGCTAGGTTCTTCTCGGTCGCGGCTTTGGTCACGGAGCTGCGGCCCTTGACCGAGTCTTCGTTCAGCATCTGACCCGCGCCGAGCTTGCCGCCCTCGCCCACAATCACGATGGTTCCCAAGCGCACGTTGTCTTCTTTTGCGCGAGGCTGGCCCTCATCTGCACCAGCGGCGGTTTGCGCCATCACAGGCGAAGCACACACCAAGGCAACGGCTGCGCTGAGCACCGTCTTTGTAAAACCTGAAAAACCAATATCGTGTCGACTACGCATCCTGTTTGCTCCTAAGCGAGATGGCCCTGACGGGGGTTAAGTGGAAAGTAAAAATCGGTAAAGATCTGCAATATACCCATATAGTTAACCATACGATCAGGAAACATTTGTTACAGCTGTTGTATTCCGGACACCAAAGTTATGATTATTTGGCGGGCTCGGATAACCCTCTATCAGCCATTCCCCTCATTGGAGCAAACCCTTGCAGACTTTTCGCCATTTCGCACGTTTTGGGTGCGCTTCCCTTCGTTCCGTCGGACTTTTGGGTGCTCTGGTTCTGGTTGGATGCACCAACCTGCCATCCGGACAAAAACCTTCGCAGCCGGTTGAATTGAGCATTTTTTCAATTAACGACTTCCACGGCCATATCCAGCCCAAGTCGCCTACACCGCTTTCCCCCCGTTTGCCGGACCCGCAAACCGGTGAAATCAAGCCCCAAGCGGCCGGGGGCGTGGCCTATTTGGCGACCGTGCTGGACAAACTGCGTAGCCAGCGCACAAACCAGGTATTTGTGGCAGCCGGCGATCTGGTGGGGGCATCGCCCCAGATGTCGTCCCTGCTAAAGGACGAGCCCACGGTATCTGCCCTGGGTGAACTGGGATTGGCCGTTTCGTCCCTGGGCAACCACGATCTGGATGCAGGTTTGCCCGAGTTGCTGCGCAAGTCACGGGGTGAGTGTGCCATCGGCGGTTGCGCCTGGCCCGAATTCAAAGGCGCCAGCTTTCCCTATCTGGCGGCCAACATGTTTGAGAGCGAGACGGGCAAGCGCGTCCTGCCCAGCCATGTCATTAAAGAAGTGGGCGGTCTCAAGATCGCACTGGTAGGCGCAGTCACGCGCGATGTGCCCAAGGTCATCGTCCCCAAGGCCATTGTCGGCCTGCGATTTGCCGACGAAGCCGACACACTCAATGCCCTGGTGCCCCAACTGCGGGCTTCTGGCGCGCAGGTGCTGGTAGCCATCATGCACGAAGGTGCCATGTATGACGGAGCCGCCAACGACCCCACGTATGCCTGCAATGGGCTGAAAGGGCGTGGTGTGGACATCGCCAAGCGGTTGGACCCAGCGTACGCCATCATCATCAGCGGCCACACGCACCAGGCCTATACCTGCAAGATCGACGGCCGCCTGATGGTGCAAGCTGGCAGTTTTGGCGGCTGGCTGACCGAAAGTCGGCTGACGCTGGATGCCGAAGGCCGCGTTGTGGATGCGCAAGCCGTCAACCACCCGGTGCTGCAGGGCATTTACGCACCCAACCCGGCATTTGTGGCCCTGGTTCAACGTGCAGCGGCGTTGACCACGGTGGCACGCAACAAGCCTGTGGCCGACTTGACACGCGGTGCCACGCGGTCCGCGGTAGCACCTTTTGGCGATTCAACCCTGGGCAACCTGGTGGCCGATGCCCACCTGGCGTATGCGAAAAAGCGCGGAGCAGTCGATGTTGGCATGACCAACTCGGGTGGCATCCGGGCCGACCTGACGGTAGAACCCGGTCGAACCGTGACCTTGAGCGATCTGTTCGCAATCCAGCCCTTCAGCAATGATTTGATTGCCATGACGATTACCGGTGCGCAGTTGCAGGAACTGATTCGCCGGCAACTGCCCAAACGCCCCGGCGCTGCAACGCTGCAAGTCTCGGCCAACCTCAACTATCAGTGGAGCCAGGCCGAAGGTGCTGAGGCCAAGCTGGAATCCATCACCGTAGACGGTAAACCGCTGGACCTGACACGCGACTACCGGGTGGTGGTCAACAACTTCATGGCCGATGGCGGCAATGACCTCAACATCTTCAAGCAGGGCCGCGACCGCATGACCGTTGGCCCCGATATCGACGCTTTTGAAGAATGGCTGCGCGACAACCCCAAGGCGGTTGATCAGATCGCCTCGGGCCGGATCGTACGCAAGTGATCAGGGCACCAGTTCATATAGCGCTGAACCATCCCCATTGTCCTTGATCAGACGTATCTGCGGATGGCCAGCCAGGTAGCGCTGCGCGGTGCTGGCTGATACAAAGGTCAGTCGCACACCCGGAACAGGCGCAATACGCCAGTTGCCGTCGGCGCTGGGGTTGACCTGTTTGTTGGGTGAGAGCATGTCCATCATGCGCAGGTACTCGATGAGCACCTGCCGGTTCTCTTCCGGTGCTTCGAGTACCACCTTGCTGGCATTGAGCCCCGGAAAATTGCCACCGCCAAACGCACGATAGTTGTTGGTAGCCACAATGAACTTGGCATCCGGCTGAACGGGTTGCCCCTGGAAGCTGAGGTTTTTTACGCGGTGCGCGCTGGGTGCAATCAGCTTGCCATTCGCGTCGTACCTGGCGGGTTGGGTCACATCAAACTCGTAGGTCACTCCATCGAGCGTGTCAAAGTTAAAGGACCGAAAACCATCATTGAGCAGGTTCTGCTGCGCAAGCCCTTTGGGATCAATCTGGTTGAACTGCCCGGCTGACATTTCTATCCATTCCTGAACTTCAGCGCCGGTCAGCAGCATGGCCTTGAGGCTATTGGGATACACATACAGGTCGGCCACGTTCTTGATGGCAATGGGGCCAGCGGGAATGTCGGTGTAGTAATCCCAGCCCTGCCGACCGCCGGTCTTAAACGGTGCCGCAGCCGACAGCACTGGGTACTTTTCATAGTCAGTCCCCTGCATGGCACGTTTGACATAGGTAATTTGGGCGTTGGATACCACTTGCACGGAGGGGTCGTCGCCCACCAGCGCGAAATAGCTGTAGATGGGCGCACTGCTGAACGCCACCTTGTCGCGCACATAGTCCAGCGTAGCGGCGTGCACATCACCCACGGTCTGTTCCACCAGGGGGTCTGCTGCGGCGACCGATTTTCGTGTGGTGCGGTCAAAAATGGGGCGGATGGACGCCTTGCTGTCCACCACCTTCCAGCTTCCGCTGGCATTG
>DAOQRI010000120.1:0-6938 GCA_035355475.1 Rhodoferax sp.
GAACCCCATTTCAAATCAGCAAATACTCGGCCCGGGTTCATCGGACGAGGTAAAAGGCTATCGGTTCGATCTAGAGTATCGCGTGGGTAAACATACCCTGCGTGGCGGTATCGATGACAATAAATTGTCGTCCGCAAACGCTGGCGTGCTGTTGTCGGGTGGCGGTAATATCCTTTACACCAGAACCTCTGCCGCCAATATTGCAAACCCCAACTTCAGACCTTCGGGAGCGGGGAATGGTTTTAGTTTGGCCAATTCTGCATCCCCTTTGGCAAAATTGGGGTACTACGGTCGTGAAACCATTTTCACCACCACAACGGATGCCTACTCTGACCAAGCAGCGCAGTATGTTGAAGACCGGTATCAGGCCACTAAAAATCTGTTGTTGACCTTTGGTTTACGTCGTGAAACTTATGAAAACCGCAACGGTGATAACCAGGTTTTCCTGAAGAATGACCAACTCAACCCACGCTTTTCTGCCGCGTGGGATGTGGCCGGTGACTCCTCGTTCAAGATTTACGGTAGTGCCGGAACTTACTCGCTGCAAATTCCCACCCACATTGCAGTGCGTGGTGCCAGCCGCTCGACCTTTACGCGCGAATTCTTCACTTACACTGGCGTAGACGCTAATGGGCAGCCCACCGGGCGCGTTCAAGTTGCAGCGCCTTTCTCTTCTAACAACGAGTATGGACAGGCAAAGGACTATCAATCGGTTTCTTCAACCGACCTGAAGCCAACCTACCAGAATGAGTTGACGTTGGGTTTCGAGAAGGCTTTGACTACCGCGTACAACGGTGGGGCTAAGGTTACTTATCGCAAACTGGCAAGCACCATTGACGACTTTTGCGATTTCCGGCCGTTTGATACGTGGGCTGCAAAAAACAAAGTTGACACTTCCAACTACCGGGGCTTTGGTTGCGCGTCCATCAATCCTGGACAAGATCAAAGCTTCTTGATCGACTTTAATGACAACAACCCAGATGTCAGCAAGCGCGGAAAATTCACAAAGGTTAACTTGACTGCTGCAGAAATTGGCTTGCCCAATGCTGAGCGTACATACACCGCAGTGGATTTGTTCCTGGAGCATCCTTTGCGTAATGGTTGGTATGGCAAGATCAACTACACATGGTCCCAAAGCAAGGGAAATACCGAGGGACAAACTTTGTCTGACGTTGCCCAAACCGACGTAGCTGCAACCCAGACTTGGGATCACCCCGAGTTGATGGAAAATGCTTATGGTCTCTTGCCGAACGACCGTACGCACCAAATCAAGGCTTTTGGTTTCTACGAAGTCACGCCTGAGTGGCAAGTCGGAGCCAACCTTTTGATGGCATCGGGTCGTCCAAAGAACTGCATCGGCTACTACTCGGGAACGAGCCCGACCCAGCACGATGTTGACTATGGAGCTTCCTATCGCTATTGCAATGGTAAACCTGCGCCACGCGGTTCCGAAGGCAATTTGCCATGGGATAAGCGCCTCGATCTGAGTCTTGCTTATAAGCCCAGCGCCTTTAAGGGTCTCCAACTGAAGGCTGACGTCACCAATGTGTTTAATACTCAGGTCGAGCAAACGATCGACGAGGTTTATAACAACAATGTTGACGATGCAATCAGCGGAACATATGGCCGTACGATCAGCACAACCACTCCGCGCTCCGTGCGTCTCACCGCCACCTACAACTACAAGTTCTAATATATTTGTTAGTTGATACCCAAAAGCCTGCAGGCCAAAACCTGCAGGCTTTTTTATATTGACCATCCGGCATATTGCCCAGGCAGTTGATCCCAACCGCTGAGGATGAGCGACAAAGAAGATGACCTTTGGGCAGTTCAAGTCAGCAGCGACGAGACAATGCTCAATGCCGCGCATTACTCGCAAATCATCGTCGCGACTGACGGTTCCATGACCCGCATGAACTCGTTTTCGCCAGAAATGTTTACCAAAACAAAAGAATCGCTTTGGGTCGATCCCTCACGATGCTCGAAAGAGAGATAAAGACCTACTGCAAGCCCCCATCGCAATAAATTTTTGAACGAGCGCGGCATCATGTCGCGTGGCAATTCCCCTTTCTGGCTGGAAGGCAAAACAGGCCTATCCCACGCAGATAGCGCGTGAGAAGCTGCCGTCAGTCAAGAATACAGGCGCTTTGTGTTTGGCCCACTACCGGACGCAATGCAGGTATGCCTAAAGCGCACTGATCCACAGCTTTAGGGCAGCGCGTACGAAACACACAACCAGATGGTGGGTTAATGGGCGACGGCAAATCCCCTTGCAGCAGTTGCAAGGTCTTGGCACGTTCTATCCGAGGGTCCGGTACTGGTATGGCCGACAACAGCGCCTGGGTGTACGGGTGGTGTGGGGTGTCGTACAGCGCGTGCTTGCTGGCAACCTCCATCGCCCGGCCCAGATACATCACCATCACGCGCTGGCTGATGTGCTTGACCACGGCCAGATCGTGGGCGATGAACACCAATGCCAGGCCCATTTCGGCCTGCAACTCCTTGAGCAGGTTGATGATTTGGGCCTGAATGGATACGTCCAGTGCCGACACCGGCTCATCGCAAATAACCACCTGAGGTTTCAAAATCAGTGCGCGTGCGATACCGATGCGCTGGCATTGGCCGCCCGAAAATTCGTGCGGGTAGCGGTTGATTTGTTGCGTGGTCAGACCCACGCGCAGCATCATGGCCAACACACGCTCGTTGTGTTGGGCCGCACTCAACTCAGGGCAATGGGTGCGCAGGGGCTCGCCAATGATTTGCGCCACAGTCATCCGGGGGTCCAGTGAGGCCAACGGGTCCTGGAAAATCATCTGCACCGCCTTGCGTTTGCTTTGCCAAGCCGCCGGACTGGCGCCGCGCATCTCGTCGCCGTGCCACTTCACGCTGCCATCGGTGATGGGCACTAAGTTCAGCAGTGCACGGGCAAGGGTGGATTTGCCGCAGCCCGACTCGCCAACAATGCCCAGGGTCTCACCGGCGTGCAATTCAAACGACACGCCGTCTACGGCCTTGAGTGCACGTTTGGGTGTCCAAGGCCACGCATGTTCATCTCGAATCTGGAAATGAACCCGCAAGTCGGTGACAGACAGCAGGGATGTGCCGGAACCTGGATTGGCGACATTCATGCGGCAGCCCCCTGTTCGGCTTTCAGGATTTGCAGGTTTCGCGCCACAGCGTCAATGCTCAGGTGACAAGCCCGCAACACCTGGCCGTCATGTGAGGCCGAAGCCAGTACCGGACGTTGGGTTGCGCAGTGCGGCAGGGCCATGGCGCATCGCTCGGTGAACGGGCAGCCTGCTGGCAGTTTGGTCATGTTGGGTGGAGCGCCCGGAATGGCCAGCATGGGCGCGTCGCCACCCTCCAGGCGAGGCACGGCGGCCAGCAAACCCGCAGTGTACGGATGCGAAGGCTCGTAGAAAATAGCTTCCGCACCGCCTTGTTCCATCACTTGGCCTCCATAGAGCACCATCACTTCATCGCACAAGCCTGCGACCACACCCAGGTCATGGGTGATCATCACAATGGCGGTGCCAAAATCTCGTTGCAGTTCACGCATCAGAATCAGAATCTGCGCCTGCACCGTGACATCGAGCGCCGTTGTGGGCTCATCGGCAATCAGTACATCGGGCTCGCACAACAGCGACATGGCGATCATCACCCGTTGGCGCATGCCACCCGAGAACTCGTGCGGGTACATCATGATGCGACGGGCCGCCTCGGGCATCTTCACCGCGTCGAGCGCTTGTATCGCCTTAATCCGAGCATCCTTGCGGCTCATGCCTTTGTGGAACTCCAGCACCTCAGTCATCTGTCGCTCAACCGTCAGGTAGGGATTGAGAGACGTCATCGGGTCCTGAAAAATCATGGCCACCCGGTTGCCTCGAATGCGATTCAAGTCCGCCGTCGGCAGGCTGATCAGGTCCTGCCCCTGATACAACACCTGACCGGTGGCTCGCCCATTCACTGCAAGTAAGCCCATCATGGCCAGCATGGACTGGCTCTTGCCCGAGCCACTCTCGCCCACAATGCCCAGAGTCTCACCACGGTTCAGCGTGAAGTTGATGCCGTTGACGGCACTGACCACGCCGTCGGGAGTTTGAAACTGCACTCCCAGCTGTTTGACTTCCAATAAATGCATGGTGGGTTACCGTTCCTTGGGGTCCAGCGCGTCACGCAAACCATCGCCAATGAAGTTAAAGCAGTACAGGGTGATCGACAACAAGGCCGCAGGAAACAGCAGAATCCAGGGCGTCGCTTCCATGGTCTTGGCACCATCCTGAATCAATACGCCCCAGCTGGTCATGGGCTCCTGAATCCCCAGTCCCAGAAAAGACAGAACCGACTCGGTGAGAATCACGCCAGGCACCGTCACGGTGGTGTAGATCACCACCACACCCAGAAGATTGGGCACGATGTGACTGAAGATGATGCGTGGCGTGGACACGCCAATCGCACGGGCCGCCTCCACATATTCCATAGAGCGCAGGGAGAGCGTTTGCCCCCGCACGACGCGGGCCATATCCATCCATGAAAACACGGTAATGGTGATGACCACCAGGTAGAACTCACGCCCCAAAATGGTCACCAGCAGAATGGCGATCAGCAGGTAGGGAATGGCGTACATCATGTCAACGATGCGCATCATGAATGCATCCACCTTGCCGCCCACAAAGCCCGCTGTGGCTCCCCACACAATGCCCAAAGTCACAGACGACAGGGTGGCAAGCAATCCCACGGTCAGCGAAACCCGGCCACCAATCAGACAGCGCACCAGCAGGTCACGCCCTGCGTCATCCGTTCCCCAGAAGTGGGAGTTGGTGAGGGTTGGTGCGGCGCTCATCAGGTCCCAATCGGCACTGTCAAAGGCATGTGGCAGAACCCAGGGACCGACAACACAAGCCAGGCAAATCAGCGCCAGGGTGCCCAGACTAATGAGTGCCGCCCTGTTGCGTAAGAAACGTCGACGGGCGTCTGACCAAAGACTTCGACCGCCGTTCAACGTACTGCCTTGGACAGCCGCAGCGTCAGCCACTTTGGCCATCAGGCCAGAGGATTCTTGGGGAGTCAACATAACGCGTTCAGTAACGGATCTTGGGGTCCAGCCAGGCATAAGCCAGGTCAACCAGCAGATTCAGGGTGACGGTCAGCATGGTGATGAGCACTACCAGACCCAAGACCAGGGTGTAGTCGCGGTTGCCGGCACCGTTGACGATCAACTTGCCCAGGCCGGGTAGTGAAAAAACGGTCTCGGTCACCAGCGCCGCAGTAATCGAGGAGATGGCCAATGGACCCAGCACCGAGACTACCGGCAAGAGCGCAGGCTTCAGGGCATGGCGCAATACGACCACCCGTGTCGGCAGTCCCTTGGCCCGCGCAGTGCGGATGAAATTGCTGTGCATGACTTCAATCAGGCTGCCGCGCATCACTCGCCCAATCGTTGACACATTGATGATGGTCAGCAAAGCAATCGGCAGGATCATGAAACGGAACTCGAAATCATGCCAACCGCCAGCGGGCAGCCACTTCAGTGCAATCGCAAAGACGATGATCATGACCGGCCCCAGCACAAAGCTGGGAACTGCACTGCCCACATTGCCCAACAGCATGACAAAGTGGTCCACCACGCTGTTTTGGCGAAGCGCCGCAAAAATGCCCAGACTCACGCCAATCAGCACCGCAAGCAGCATCGCGATTCCACCAATACTCAATGACACCGGCAAGGCGCTGGCAACCAGATCATTGACTGACCAGTCGCTGTAGCGAAACGATGCACCCAGATCGCCCTGCATCAGCCCTTTGAGGTAAAGCAGGTACTGCTGCCACAGCGGCAGATCAAGATGGTATTTGGCTTGCAGATTGGCTAGCACCGCTGCGGACACCTTGCGGTCGCTGTCAAAAGGACCGCCCGGTGTGGCATGCAGCAAGAGGTAGCAAACCGTAATGACAACCAGCACGGTCGGAATCGCCGCCAGAACGCGGCGCAACGTGTAAGACCACATCGAACAACCCTCAGTGCTTGATGATGTAGAAGTCTTTGCTGCGGTAGTGGTCTTGCGGATTCAGCTCAGAGTAGCCACCTACGTAAGACTTGATCAGGCGTGGAAGTGAGTACTGAACGAGGGGAATGACGGGGTAGTCATCCAGGATCATCTTGGATGCCTGGGTCAACAACTCCTTGCGCTTGGCCGCGTCGGTAGACTGTGTGCCCTTCTTGATCAATGCTTCAGCATCGCGGTTGCAATGGAAGTTGGTGTTTTGATCGGAATCGCAACGAATCAGGGCGAGGAATGTCGTGGCATCGTTGTAGTCGGCCAGCCACCCATTGCGGGCAATCTGGAAGGCGCCGTCGTGGCGTTTCTTGGCCAGCACCTTGAACTCCATGGTCTCGGTTTCCATGATGATGCCAAGCTTGGTTTTCCACTCAGACGCTACAAACACTGCCATCTTCTTGTGGTATTCGCTGGTGTTGTACGAGAAGCTGTACTTGGTACCCGGCTTAACACCGGCTTGCTCTAGCAGCTTCTTGGCCTCAGCGACCTTTTTGTCCATTGGCCAGTTGGCCCAGTCGTAGGGCGTTGGGTCGGCGCCGACGGTTCCGGCAACAATCATGCTGTAGGCGGGCGGCTGCCCGTCTGCTGTGACGCGCTTGGACAGGATGTCGCGGTCAATCACCATCGATAAGGCCTTGCGTACGCGCACATCCTTGAACGCCGGATCCTTGGTCTGGTAGTCGTAGTAGCGTACGCCGATGATGGCCTGGTTGCGTAGTTCCTTGGGGTATTGCGCCTTGTACTTGTCAAACACACCTGGGGGCATTTGGTAGACATAGTCGGTCTCGCCTGATTCCCACAGTTTGATGTCGGCAAACTGGTCTTCAATCGGCAAATAGGTCACCTTCGTGAGGCGCACATTGGCGGCGTCCCAATACTGCGGAT
>DAOQRI010000121.1:0-6904 GCA_035355475.1 Rhodoferax sp.
AGCGCCTGCGGCACCGGCTGCGCCGAGTGCGTGGCGTCTGCTGATGGAGCCCATGGATCACCCCCCGTTTGCAGTTGAGGAAACGTGATTTTGCGCCTGCAGGAACAGGCTGTGAACGAGTAGGGATATGCTATAAATACAATAGCTGGTTACGCATATTCCATAAGGGCTGGAGGCCTATTTGGCATGTAAAAATGCCCAGAATGGCTGATTTTGAACGCCTTTCAATGGCATTCGCCGCTGCCACACCTAGAATGTCCGCCAAGAGGAGCGCATGACGCCAAAAGCCAAAGCGAGACTGAACATCGACGCGCTGCTGCAGCAAGCGGGCTGGCACGTCTCGCACACGCGGGATGCCAAGACCAATTTGGTCCGTGGCTTCTTTGACTCCCTTATTGGCCGGACTTGCAAGGGCGAAATCTACTCATGAACAGCGATCTTCAATCATTGACGCAATCTCTGCGCGATTTCGCCCAAAAGCGGGAATGGGATCAGTTTCATTCCCCAAAGAATTTGGCAGCCGCCTTGACCGTAGAGGCCGCCGAACTGTTGGAACACTTTCAGTGGATGACGGAGGAGCAAAGCAGGCAGCCATCTGCCGAAAAGACGGCGGAAATTGCTGCCGAAGCTGCAGATGTGTTTCTCTATCTCTTGCAGGTTTGCGACAAACTCAATATCGATCTCATTGAGGCCGCCAGACAGAAACTCGTGGTGAACGCCCAGAAGTACCCTGTTGAACGGGCTCGGGGATCCAGTAAAAAATATTCCGCTAGTTAAAAGCGCTCGCGAACCGGTCGTGCAGGCCACTCTTTTGAGTCACAGGAACTTACGTGATCGTCTATCAGGCAACGAAATCAAAATTTCTTGAGCAGGTGCATAGCACCGATATTGAGGAACTGGTCAGGGAAGCGTTCATTCGAAAGTTGGGGCATAGAGTTGGCGCATCCGAAGTTCGATCATGGAAGGCATCACTTGATTCCATGGCCAAAGTTCTTAACGATGACGCAATTCCATCTGATTCCGGGGTCGCCATTGAGTACAACATTCCACAGACTGGCAAACGAGTTGATTTCATACTGACTGGGCGCGGGGAAAACCAGGTGCCCAAGGTGATAGTGGTCGAATTGAAGCAGTGGGAGCAATCGCAGCGGACCGAGAAAGACGGTATCGTTTCCACCTTTTTGGGGGGATCACAAAGAGAGGTCAGTCACCCGTCCTATCAGGCGTGGTCTTACGCGGCCTTGCTTGAAGACTTCAACGAGGCGGTGCATACCGGTGGGGTCGAACTGCGGCCTTGCGCCTATCTGCATAACTACAAGCCGGACGACGTGATCGCCCATGATTTCTACGCGCCATGGATTGAACGGGCACCCGTATTCCTGAAAGGCGAATCCGAGCGAAACAAGCTGCGTGCCTTCATCAAGAGCCACGTGAAGTATGGCGACAACGTTGACCTTCTCTACAAGATCGAGAACGGACGCATTCGGCCGTCCAAAATGCTGGCCGACAGTCTCTTGGCAATGCTCCAGGGTCAGCCCGAGTTTGTCTTGATTGACGACCAAAAGGTGGTTTATGAAAACGCCATGTCCCTGGCCAGAAAGGCGAAGACAAACGCCAAGAAAGTTCTGATCGTTGAAGGCGGGCCAGGCACCGGCAAGTCTGTGGTCGCGATCAATCTTCTGGCCGACTTGAGTATCGTCAATCAAAACTGTCGTTACGTTTCAAAGAATGCGGCGCCTCGGGCGGTTTATGAGAGCAAACTCACTGGTCATTTCAAGAAGTCGAGGATATCCAATCTCTTTTCCGGGTCTGGCGCATTCGTTGCAACAGCAGCCAATACCTTCGATACCTTGATTGTGGATGAGGCACATCGGTTGAACGAGAAGTCTGGTTTGTACGGTAATCTGGGAGAGAACCAGATCAAGGAAATTATTGACGCCGCAAAGTGCGTCATTTTTTTTATTGACGAAGACCAGCGGGTAACTCTCAAGGACATCGGTGCAAAAGAGGCTATTACGCGCTGGGCGCAATCAGCTGGCGCCAAAGTCGTTGGCATGGAGTTGGCGTCGCAATTTCGATGCAACGGATCAGATGGGTATTTGGCATGGCTTGATCACACGCTTGAAGTTCGTTCGACAGCAAATGCTTTTTTAGACCCGGGGACGTTTGACTTTCGGGTATATGAGTCTCCGAATGAACTGCATCAGTCGATTGTCGAGAAAAACAAGGTCAACAACAAGGCGCGTGTGGTTGCTGGGTATTGCTGGAAGTGGCCCAGCAAAAAGGCCCCCTCTGCTTTTGACGTCGTTATTCCCGAGTACGGGTATAGCAAAAGGTGGAACCTGACCAAGGACGGCAGTCTCTGGATCGTTGCCCCTGAGTCTGTCGAGGAGATAGGCTGTATCCATACCTGTCAGGGTCTTGAGGTTGACTACGTCGGGGTGATCGTTGGGGATGACTTTGTGGTCCGCGGGGGCGAGGTCGTGTGCCGGCCCGAAAAACGTGCCGGGTCCGACAAATCGATTCGTGGCTGGAAGCGTCTGTTGAAAGAGCAGCCAGTCGAAGGAAAAACGCAACTCGACCTGATCATCAAAAACACATACAGAACGTTGATGACTCGTGGCATGAAGGGCTGCTACATCTATTGCACGGACCCGGAAACAGCGGATTACTTTCGCTCGCGCTTGAGCATTCCCGAAACGACATCTCCCGCAATTACGCAGTTGGTTGCGGCGGTAAAAACCGCGCCTTCATTTGGTAAGGTAATTCCTTTCCCGCTCGTTGATCGCCAGCATCTCAAACCATTCAATAATGCTGTGCCTTTGATCGAACTCAAACTGGCAGCGGGATTGTTCAGCGATGTCCAAACCTTTGATATCGATGCAGCCCAGTGGGTGGAACTTCCTGATATCTATCGACCGCAACCCGGCTTGTTCATCGCCCAGGTTGTCGGTGAGTCCATGAATCGCCGGATTCCCAACGGCAGCTGGTGTTTATTCAGAGCCAATCCGCAGGGTACACGTGTTGGTAAAGTCGTGGTCGCGCAGCATCGCTCGATTGCAGACCCGGAATCAGGTGGCTCTTATACGGTCAAGGTTTACTCCAGCGAAAAGAGTCAGTCTCTGGATGGTGATTGGCGTCATACCCGTGTGGAGCTTTCGCCGGATAGTCGCGATCCAAATTTCACACCTCTGGTTTTTGGCTCGGAAGCGGCGGAGTCTGTGAAGATCGTTGCGGAATTGATTGCCGTACTTGATTCGTAGCTGGATGTTCGCGTTCGCAGTTAGCGTGCAAATATGTGATTTCAATTTGTTATTATTTTTGTAGCGGCTTGTGAATATTTCACGATAGCTGGAGGTGAATATGACTCGGGGTGACATTGGTGCCCCGCAGTGGAAACAGAGGCAGGCAGGTTTGAAATAAATGCACGCACAGACGCGCCCGAGTAGCAGAATGTCAGCCTGCCGAAATGGGAGGGTTCACCATGCCATCTGAATTTCCATTTGATCCTTCATTCAACAAGGACGCTTTTCACGCAGAGGTCTTGCGGGCCTGGCGCTCACGCCAGTACGACAACGGCATTGAAGACGCGCTGCGGGAGCACGGGCTGCGCTACATCATTGAGGCACCACACCCGATGACGCTGGACGACGTTTCCCGCGTGGTCAGGGAAACCGTGCACCCGGAATTTGGCGTGGAGCCGCTGTTTGAAGACTTTGAAGGCAGCCCGGTGCCGGAAGACTTGCGAACGTTCTATCTGGCAAGGCTGCGTGGCGTGCTGCCTTCGGATTTGACGCAAAACCCCTATGAGGCGGCTTATGCGCTGACCGGGCGCATGCCGGTGCTGAAGGTAGAGCCAGACCTGATTTACACAGGCTTTCTGGGCTCGCCTGCTGTTGGTGCCGCGCCCGGCCCAACAGCACCAACGCCAGACCTTGCAGACATGGCCTGGTCGCTTCGGAACATCCGGGCTGAGGGTGCGTGGAACCTGTTCCAGGCCCTTGGCACACAGCCGGGGCAGGGTATCTCCGTGGCGCATCTGGATACGGGGTGGACCGACCATGACGATATGGATCAGTCGAATTTCGACTACGGGCGCGCCAAAGACTACATCGTCCGTGGCAGCCGAGCCTGCGATGTTTTGGGCTACGTGGGTAATCCCGGCCACGGCACCAAGACGGCCAGTGTGATCATGAGCCGCGGCGGTATTGCACCCGGTTGGCCACCGGGCACCACCAGTCCAGGCCAGATTACCGGTGTGGCAACACATGCCACTTATGTGCCGGTTCGTTGCATCATGAGCGTTATCGTCATCTTCAACGGTGATGTGGCCCGGGCGCTGCGTTATGCGACGGCAAACCGGTGTGATGTGGCGTCGATGAGCCTGGGCGGGCGGCCCATGCGTGCGCTGCGCAAGGCGCTGGCTGATGCGGTCAGGAATGATGTGCTGGCGATGTGCGCAGCGGGGAACAACGTGAGCCTGGTGGTGTGGCCAGCGCACTACCCGGACGCACTGGCGATTGCGGCAAGCAATATTCTGGATGACCACTGGTCTGGCTCCAGCTGGGGCACGCGCATAGATATTTCTGCGCCGGGAGAAGACGTGTGGAAGGCCGACCCGGACCCCAAAGGTAAAGCTGTCAGCAAGGGCAGCGGCACCTCCTACGCAACAGCCAACATGGCGGGCGCGGCGGCGCTGTGGCTGTCGTATCACGGCAAGGCGGTTTTGCAGGGCAAGGCTCGGGCCCGGGGGGTGTCTCTTCAGGAGTTGTTCCGGTATGCGGTGAAAGCCTCCGCCCGCGCGCCACCGGGGTGGGACACGAAGAATTACGGGAAAGGCATTTTGAACCTGGAACGCCTGCTGCAAACCGACTTGTCCGCAGCGGTGCCTGCCGCGGTGCCTTGGGGCAGCGGTGATGCTGATGTTGATCTGGATGCGGCGACGCTGCTTGACCCGGACGATCCCGTCAATGGCAAGCGGCTGCTGGGCGAGATGTTCAGGCTGCGAAGCGACCAGGTGGACGCCATGCTGCAGGTCTTCGGGCACGAGCTGGCCAATGTGCTGCTGGACGACCCGGCGCTGCTGGAAGGCGTCAGGGCCGCGGCTCGGTCTGCAAACAGGGTGGACGCTTTACCAGCGGCAGGGCGGGCCGTGCTGGGCAAGGCATCTGCCACCTTCGGGCGGGCAGTTCGTCGGGCTACGGGGTAGAGGCAGGGGAGTTAACGCCACGTTTGCTATTAAAGGTGTAGCTGCTTACGCATATTCTGTGAGGGCTAGAGGCTAATTTGACAAGGAAAAACCAGATGAAAGAACTGCACGCACTGGTGGACTATGAAAACGTCCAGCCCACGCTCGAAGAGCTTGAAAAGCTCGCGCCGGGCTTCACCGATGTCTGGCTATTCCACGGCCCGCATCAGGCCGCTCAGGCCAGGGAGTTTGCAGAGGCGCATGAACACGTAACGCCCGTGCCGCGTTCGGGCGCGGGCCCCAATGCGCTGGACTTTCATCTGTCGTTTTATCTGGGCTACGTGGCGGCCCGGCACCCGGATGCGCACATGGTGGTGGTGGCCAACGACAAGGGTTACGACCCCATGATTGCCCATGCCAAAACGCTGGGCTTCACCGTCAAGCGCCAGGGGCACAAGGCCAGGCCGGCCTCTGCCGCTAAATCCGCCGCAAAATCAGCCGCAAAGAAGGTGGCAAAACCGGTTGCCAGGAAAGCGGCCCCGCCTGCCGCCACAAAGCCAGCGCCTGCGGCCAAGGCCGTACCGGCCAAAAAAGCTGCACCAGCCAAAGCGCCTGTTGCGCCTGTTGCGGCAAAAAAAGTGGCTGCGAAAAAAGCCCCTGGCCAAAAGGCACCCGCCCAAAAGACGCCAGCAAAAAAGGTCGCAGCCCCCAAGCCGGCGGCACCCAAAGTGCCTGCCCGGCCCAAAGCCGCTGTACCTGCATCAGCCGCACAGGCCAAAGAGTTCACCCGCATCCAGAAAGGCCTGGCCAGGATGGGCAGCAAGGCCCCGCACAAGCTGAAGTCATTTCTGCGGCACGTAGGCGCACAACTGGGCAAGGGCAGCACGGCCGGGCAGATTGATGCGATGGTGCAAAAGCTGGAGAAGGCGGGGGCGGTGCGGGTGGCGGGGGACGTGGTCTCCTACGGTAAAAACTAGTCGCACTGTGCTTTTTTTGCTTTTGATAGCTACTCACGCTGGAGGTCTCATGCAGCTTCGTCAGTCGTCACGTGCCACGGGCGTCATCAACCGGCGCAAAGCATTGGCTTTGCTGGCCGTTAGCGCGTGGCAAGTAGCGCCTTCATGGGCTACCGGCGACACCGGAAACAACGTGGCCGGTCTCTTGCGCGCGGGCGGTTGTGTGGTGCTGCTGCGCCATGCCGCCACGGTGCCGGGTGTGGGCGACCCGCCCGAATTCAAACTGGATGACTGCCGCACGCAGCGCAACCTGAGCGACGCCGGGCAGCAGGATGCGCGCCGCATTGGCGCATGGTTTCGCAACAGCAAGCTTTCCCAACCACGCGCCGTATTGACCAGCGCCTGGTGCCGCTGCAAAGATACGGCCGATCTGGCATTTGGCAAATATGCCGTCTGGCCGGCGCTGAACTCCACGTTCAGTGACCGCGCCCTGCAGCCTGAGCAGTCCCAGCTACTGCGCCAGGCCTTGGCGCGCATCCCTGATCGGCAGTTTGAAGTCTGGGTGACCCATCAAGTCAACATCTCGGCGCTGACCGGTGAGGGCCCGGCCATGGGCGAAGCGTTTGTTCTGGACCGCAAAGGCAAGGTGCTGGCACGGACGGTTTTTGTTTGAGGTCACAAGTTGCGACTTCAAGTTTGATAGCGGCCCACGCAGTATCCAAGAGGGCTAAGGCCCAATTTCATTCCAAAGTATTTGCTG
>DAOQRI010000122.1:0-6901 GCA_035355475.1 Rhodoferax sp.
CGCGACACCAGCTTCTACATGCTGGGCTGGACGGCCAGCACAGTGGATGCGCACAACGTGATGTTCCCCATCCTGTCCACACCGGGTGAGGGCGGGCGTGGTCAATTCAATCTGGGTGCTTACAGCAATGCCCGTGTCGACGAGTTGACCGACAAGGTGGCGTCCGAAACCGACATGAAAAAACGCAATGAGATGATCCGTGAAGCCATGAAGATTCATCAGGACGAGGTGGGGCATATTCCGCTGCACCAGCAGGCGCTGAACTGGGGTTCCAAGAAGAACATCACTTTGGTGCAATGGCCTGACAACGGCATGCCCTGGAAATACATCACGGTCAAGTGAATGGCATTGGCATGACGCGCTGGTTCCATAGGACATGGCACAGTGATGTGGCCTACAGCTTTCGCCAGTCGCCGGTGGCGATGGCGGCGGGGCTGATTGCTTTTGCCTGTCTGTTTTGTGCGGTATTTGCCAACTGGGTGGCGCCGCACAACCCGTTTGATCTTGCCACGCTGGAGCTTTCCGACGCGTTTTTGCCACCCCTCTGGCTGGCAGATGGCAACCCGAAGTACTTGCTGGGAACCGACGACCAAGGACGGGACATTTTGTCGGCCCTGATGTTTGGTGCGCGCATTTCCCTGATGGTGGGTTTGGCATCCGTCATGCTGTCGGCAGCCGTGGGCGTCAGCCTGGGATTGCTGGCGGGCTTTGTTGGTGGCCGACTGGATGCCTTCATCATGCGCGTTTGTGATGTGATGTTGTCTTTTCCCGTGATCCTGATAGCGCTGCTGATTGCCGGCGTAGGCCGCGCACTGTTTCCTGATGCGCCATCGGCGATGGTGTTGGGCGTGCTGGTGCTGTCCATTTCCCTCTCGGGCTGGGTGCAATACGCCCGCACCGTGCGCAGCTCAACCCTGGTGGAGCGCAACAAGGAGTACGTGCAGGCGGCGCGGCTGACTGGCGTGTCAAGTTTGCGCATCATGCGCAGGCACGTGCTGCCCAATGTGCTAGGCCCCGTGATGGTGTTGGCAACCATCCAGGTGGCGACGGCCATCATTACCGAGGCAACGCTTTCGTTTCTCGGGGTTGGTGCGCCGCCCAACTCCCCGTCGCTGGGAACATTGATTCAGGTGGGCAATAAGTTCCTGTTTTCTGGCAATTGGTGGATTACCGTGTTTCCGGGAACCATGCTGGTATTGATTGCGCTAAGCGTCAACCTGCTGGGCGACTGGCTGCGCGACGCGCTCAACCCAAGATTGCGCTAACGCATGTCACTTCTGCAAGTCAAAAATCTGGTTGTCGAGTTCCCGGGCCGCCACGGCACCTTGCGCGCACTGGACGACATTTCATTCGAGATCGCCCCAGGCGAAATACTGGGCATTGTCGGGGAGTCGGGCGCTGGCAAGTCGCTCACCAGCGCAGCCATCATCGGCCTTTTGGAGCCGCCCGGGCGCATTGCCAGTGGGGAGGTTCTACTTGAAGGCACGCGCATCGACAACCTCAACCATGAGCAGATGCGCCACATTCGGGGTCGCCGCATTGGTGCTATTTTTCAGGATCCACTGACTTCTCTCAATCCGCTTTACACCATCGGGCGGCAATTGATAGAAACGATTCAGACCCATCTGCCTATGGGTGCCGCAGAAGCGAGACAACGCGCTATTTCCTTGCTGCAGGAGACCGGCATTGCTGCGGCCGAACAGCGCCTGGAGCATTACCCCCATCAGTTTTCTGGTGGCATGCGCCAACGCGTGGTGATTGCGTTGGCACTGGCCGGTGAGCCCAAACTGATCGTGGCTGACGAACCCACTACGGCACTGGATGTGTCGATTCAGGCGCAGATCATTGCCCTGTTGAAAAACGTGTGCAAAAAGCATAGCGCAGCGGTCATGCTCATCACCCATGACATGGGGGTTATCGCGGAGACCTGCGACCGTGTGGCCGTGATGTATGCCGGAAGGATCGCCGAAATTGGCCCCGTGCATGACGTCATCAACCGGCCGTCGCATCCCTATACCGAGGGTCTGATGGCCGCTATTCCAGACATTGAAGTGGACCGGGATCGGCTCAACCAGATCGATGGCGCAATGCCAAGGCTGGACGCCATTCCCAATGGTTGCGCCTTCAATCCACGCTGTGCCAAGGCATTTGAGCGGTGCCGTTTGGTACGGCCTGAATTGACCTTGGTGAGCACCACGCGGGCGGCTTGCTGGTTACATGAAACCAGCGTGGAGGTAGCCGCATGAACGCCGCTCCTTCCGTCACAGCGCCACTGATTGAGGCGCATGACCTTGCCATGGCATTTGATGTCTCGCCACCCTGGCTGAACCGGGTGCTGGAAGGCAAGCCGCGTCTGCTACTGCAAGCGGTCGATGGTGTGAGCTTCAGCATCGAAAAAGGTAAAACGCTGGCACTGGTGGGCGAGTCGGGTTGTGGCAAGAGCACCGTCGCCCGCTTGTTGGTGGGGCTGTACCAGCCAACCCGGGGGCGCCTGAAGTTTGGCGATCAGGATGTGCATGCAACCCTGAAATCACCGCAGGGTCATCACCTGCGTCGGCATATCCAGATGATCTTCCAGGACCCCTATGCCAGCCTGAACCCGCGCTGGACGGTGGAAGACATTGTGGGAGAGCCGTTGCAGGAGCACGGCATGATTCGCGACCCTGCGGCACGCAAAATGCGGGTGGCAGAGCTGCTGCGCTCGGTGGGCCTCAATGCACTGGACATGGTCAAGTTTCCGCACCAGTTCTCGGGCGGTCAGCGCCAGCGCATTTCGATTGCGCGGGCCTTGGGCACCGAGCCAGAATTTCTGGTGTGCGATGAGCCTACCTCTGCGCTGGACGTGAGTGTGCAGGCCCAGGTACTCAACATCATGAAAGACCTGCAGCGCGAGCGCGGTCTGACCTATTTGTTCATCTCGCACAACCTGGCGGTGGTGCGACATGTGAGTGACCATGTGGGCGTGATGTACTTGGGGCGCCTGGTGGAGTTGGCTGACAAGCCGACCCTGTTTGACCGGCCACGGCACCCGTACACACGCATGTTGCTCGATGCCATACCGAAGATGCGCGACACGGGCCGTGCGCGCACACCGGTGTCGGGCGAGGTGCCTAACCCATTGGACCCGCCTGCAGGCTGTGCTTTCCATCCGCGCTGTCCACATGCCAACGGCCGTTGCGCAGCAGAGCGGCCTCACATGCTTGAACAGGAGTCGACGCGCGTGGCGTGCCATGCCGTTGAAGAAGGAAGAATTGAATGACAAATATCCATGCATCTTTTTCCGCCAGCTACGCACAGGCACGCGCACGTTTCCTGGAGTCAACCGCCGCTGCCGGAATGGCCGTGCACAGCTATGAACACCCGCTAAAAGGGCGTGACGGCGAGACATTGGCCATGGATGTGGCGCTGGATGGTTCGCCCGACGCCCGCCAGCTGTTGATCGTTAGCAGCGCCTGCCACGGCGTTGAAGGCTTCTGCGGCTCCGGTGTGCAGGTGTTTGCGGTTCGGGATGCCGAATGGCTTGCCAAGTCCCGTGCGGCGGGTGTGGCAGTGCTCTATATCCATGCACTGAACCCCTACGGATTTTCCTGGCTCCGACGGACGACCCATGAAAACGTCGATCTGAATCGCAACTTTCAAACGTTCGGATCCTCTTTGCCCGAGAACCAAGCCTACGCGGCGTTGCATGCGCTGCTGTTGCCCGAACAATGGCCACCGACTCCTGACGTCGAAGCTGCCATTTCGGCCTATATCGAGACGCATGGCGTCAAGGCCTATCAGTCGGCCGTGTCACAAGGGCAGTATGCCTTTGAAGACGGAATGTTCTTTGGTGGACGAGAGCCGACCTGGAGCAATCACACGCTGCGCCAAGTGCTCAAAACCTTTGGCAGCAAAGCGCATCGACTGGCGTGGATCGATTTGCATACGGGCTTGGGGCCAAGCGGTGTAGGTGAGCGTATTTTTGCCTGCCGGGATGAACCGGCCGCGCTGGAGCGCGCGCGAGCCTGGTGGGGCGGTGGCGGTGCTACACCGGTTACTTCGTTTTACGATGGCTCGTCCAACTCTGCTCGCCTTACGGGCTTGATGTGGGGCGCTGTGTACGACGAATGCCCCCGGGCCGAGTACACCGGTATAGCCCTGGAATATGGAACGCAGCCCATCCTGGAGATCATCATGGCACTGCGCGGCGACCACTGGCTGCACCTGCATCCCGATGCCGCACCATCACTCAGGGCCTCTATTCACGGCAAGATGCTGGAGGCGTTCTATGGGGATACCGATGCGTGGCGGTCACAAATCATTAGCCAGGCACACCAGGCCCTGTTCCAGGCGGTTGATGGACTGGGCTCTTAGCGCCCCAAAGGCGCAGAACGGCTGTCCAGCGGGGTGAGAAAGGAGTTTTCCTCCCACCCGGTTGCCAGTTGGCTCTCGGCGTATTGCGATGCAGACGCGTTGGGCATCGCCGCGTCCAGTTGAGCTGCGGCCCGGCTCTTGCCGTGGCGCTTGCGGTCAACAATGGCATGCAGGCTTTCACTCACGTCCTTGATCTGCGAGTCCAAATGGTGGTTGGCGCCGCCACGCGCTGCATACTCTCCCAGAAATTCCGTACGAATCCATAGTAGGTGGGGAAGGTCGCCTGGATCAACCACCACATAGCGGATGCCGATGTTCGTCAGCAAATTGTGCTTGAGCGTCTGGTTGCTCATGGAAAGGCCTTTGGGCCCCGGTACATCAACGCACCCAATTACCTGACCATCGGTATTGCACACCGTGAACGTGCAATACAACCCATTGAGCAATTGGTACCAATGCGCGGCATCGTCCCGGTCCGACGGGGCGGTAAACCGGATCACCGGCAGTTTGATGAGAATTTGCTGATCAAACATCACCTTGGACAGCCAGAGCCACACCTTTTTCTCGCGGTTATTGACGAGCGGACGAATCCTGAGTGGCCATTCTTTGGGAATGCGGCGGCGTTTGCGTTGCTCTGACTGGTTGTACCAGTGCAAAAGCGCTGCACCGATGGCAACCCCGATCACGGCTCCGACGAAAAAATTGACGTACATGAAACGCACCCTGAATATTTTTTGGACCCACTGAAGTGGCTCTTGTATAACTGCCAGTCTAATGGGGATGCGTGTGCAGCACACTACCCAATTCATGCGGTTGGAGCGGCAAATTGCCGCACAGCCCTCAATTGTGACAAGATTGTTGCACTTCACCCTTCGGCGGCTACTGCCAAACTTCAGAAAAATATGCAGCTACAGGAAATACTCTACTCACAGGGATTTGGCACCCGCCGGGTTTGCGCGGGGTTGATTCAACAGGGTTTTGTCCATGTTTATATGGAAAATCAGGCTCAAGCCCTCGTCAATGTTACAGAAGCTGCTACGGAATTGGTAGCGACCGGCTTGCGTTTCAGGGTCCAGGGTGTGGACTGGGAATATTTTGAAAAGGCTTACCTCCTCTTGAACAAGCCAGCCGGTACGGAGTGTTCTCAAAAACCATCGACCTACCCCAGCATTTACACCCTATTGCCGTCGCCCTTGCGTCTGAGGCCCCAAAAGAGTGCGGTTCAGGGTGTGCAGGCAGTTGGGCGCCTGGACCAGGACACTACGGGAATGCTGTTGCTTAGCGATGACGGGCAGTTCATCCACCAGATGAGTTCGCCCAAAAAACACAGCCCGAAAGTGTATGAAGTAACGGCCAAGCACCCGCTGGATGACAAACAGGTGCAGCGCTTGCTGGCGGGCGTGGTTCTGGACGACGATCCCAAGCCGGTCAAGGCGGCTGCTTGCGAGATTGTTGACGCCAATGGCGCGGCATTGCACCTGCGCTTGACCCTGACCGAAGGCAAATACCACCAGGTCAAGCGCATGCTGGCCGCCGTGGGTAACCGGGTGGAGGCCTTGCACCGCTCGCGCATCGGAGGGCTGGAGTTGCCGCCCGATTTGCTACCCGGCCAGTGGCGCTGGCTGCGGCCGCAGGATTTGCAAAAACTTCAGGTCAAAGCGGCGTGAAACACAGGCGCTGGCGGCTAAACTCCCGGGCTACCTGAAAGTGAGTGTTCGTGAAGTTTTTTGCCCCTTTTTTGACCGTCGCGCTGCTCGCGGTACTGTTGACCCCGGCCCAGGCCGCACCGCCCATCTTTATCCTCAATTCGCTGGATGCCAACATCAGTGTCATTGACCCGGTGACCTGGAAAGAGACCAAGCGCATTGCCACCGGCAAGGAGCCGCACCATTTGTACATGACGCCGGACCAGAAGTCCCTCATCGTGGCCAATGCACTCAGCGATTCCCTGATGTTTGTGGACCCCAAGACGGCCGAAGTGCAGCGCACCGTGCGCGACATCGTCGATCCCTACCAGCTGCGCTTTTCGCCCGACATGAAATGGTTTGTGACTGCGGCCAATCGCCTGAATCATGTGGACATCTACCGCTGGGATGGCACCGATCTGACGCTGGCCAAGCGGGTGCCTACCGGCAAAACTCCCAGCCACTTGTGGATCAGCAGCACCAGCAACACGGTCTACAGCACGATGCAGGACAGTGACGAACTCGTCGCCATTGACATGTCAACCCAGACGATCAAATGGCGCAGCAAGACCGGGGCTATGCCCGCCGATGTATTTGGCACGCCCGACGACAAGTTTCTGCTCATCGGCCTGACTGGTGCCGAGGGCGTGGAGGTCTACGACGTATCCGGCGCTGCGCCCAAGTTCGTTCAAACCATCAAGACCGCAAAGGGGGCCCACTCTTTCCGCGCAGCTGGCGACAAGCGCCACGTATTTGTGAGCAACCGGGTGGCCAATTCGATCAGCAAGATCGACTACCAGACCATGGCGGTGGTCGATACCTTGCCAGGTCCCAGTGGTCCCGATGATATGGATGTGTCCAGC
>DAOQRI010000123.1:0-6877 GCA_035355475.1 Rhodoferax sp.
GACACCCACAAACTGGGCAACCCGGACAACATGCAGGGCCTGGACTTCCGCAGTCCCATTCAGGAGGCAGCCAAACTGGTGCCCGAACTGCGTGGCAAGGCCGACGTGGTCATTGCAGCCACCCACATGGGCCACTATGAGAACGGGCGCCATGGGGTCCAGGCGCCTGGTGATGTGGAGATGGCGCGCGCCGTCGGCGGCCTGGACCTGGTGGTGGGCGGCCACACCCAGAACCCGGCCTGCATGAAGGCAGAAAACGTGCTCGACACCAGCTACGTGCCGGGCACACCCTGCCAGCCGGAGCGACAAAACGGCACCTGGATCGTGCAGGCGCACGAGTGGGGCAAGTACGTGGGGCGGGCTGACTTCCAGTACCGCAATGGCTCATTCACATTGGTGAAGTACGCCCTGATACCGGTCAACCTCAAGCGAAGCGTTCCGGCAACGGATGGCAGCAGCACGCTGGTGCACTACACCGCACCCATTGCCGAGAACCCGGATATGCTGACCCTGCTCAAACCTTACCAGGACTATGGCCAGGCCAAGCTGCTAGTCGATGTAGGCAGCGCCGATGGCGTGTTTGAAGGCGACCGCACCTATGTGCGCAAACGCCAGACCAATCTGGGCATGCTCATCGGCCGAGCCATGATGGAAAAAACACGCGCGGACTTTGCTGTGGTCAATTCCGGCGGCATACGCGACTCCCTGCCCGCCGGGAATCTGACCTACAAAGACATTCTGCAGGTGCAGCCCTTTGGCAATACCCTGTGCACGCTCACGCTCACCGGCCGTGAAGTACTCGACTACTTAGGCCTTGTCGCCAAGATGAACCCCGGCTCGGGAGGGTTTGCCCACTTGTCAGGCGTAGAACTGATCACCGCAAACGGTGTCCTGTTGCAGGCGCGCATAGGTGGCGCATTTGTCGAGTCAGCCAAAACCTACACCATGGCATTCAACAGCTTTACCGCCGCCGGCGGTGATGGCTACCCCGTGCGGACCGCGCACCCCGGTTTTGTGAACACCGGCTTTGTCGATGCTGAAGTGTTGCGCGGCTACATTGCTGCATACAGCCCGCTGCAGGTGCAACACTATGCGCCCAGTGCCCCGCTGGCAGCCAGTCCAATCCAATAACACGAGCACCCCGGCATGACCGTTCCCGCCCGGCGCAAGAAATTTCACATCACCCCCAGGCCGGTGACCACTTTGCAGGTGGGCGCTCCAGCGGGACAGGGCGAGCTCATGGAAGGCTACGCACCCTCGCAAATGATCGAGGACCTGCGCAAGTACCAGTCGGAGCTGGAAATCCAGAACAAGGCCCTGCGTTACAGCCAGCAGGAGGCCGAAGGCGCATCCGAGCGTTTTGCCACGCTGTTTTCCAACGTGCCTTTGGCGCTGATGGTTGTGGATGAGGAAGGCATGGTCATGGCCAGCAACGCCATGGCCTTGCGCCTCTTTCAACCACTGGAGAGCGACCCGCCACTGAATTTCCTGCTGCCCTTTGTCGGGCCCGAGCACACCGATGAAGTCGCCGTTTCTTTTCTGAGTGCCAAAGCCGAAGGCACCAGCGAGATCAGTGAAGTAGTCTTTCTGGCCGGTTCACAGGGCAGCTTCACCGGCGACCTGCACATCGCGCGGATAGAAAATCCGATGGGCGAACTCGCACACTTTATCTGTGCCGTCATTGACCAGGGCCCGCTGCTGACCCAGCGTCACGCGCTGCAAAAAAGTGCCGCCATCCTGCAGCAGCGCAACGAAGACCTGCTGCTTAGCGAAAACCGCATGACGGCCATCATCAACTCGTCACTCGATGCCATTTTGTGCATTGACGAACAGCGCCGCATCACCGTGTTCAACCCTGCGGCAACGGCCCTGTTTGAATGCCCGGCCGATCTCGCGCTGCGCAGCACCCTGGGACGTTTTTTGCCCGAAGTGGAAGCACTGCTGTCCACCGGCCAAATTCCAACCCAGACCACGCTGGGCGAATTTGTCGCCACCACCCTCAAGGGGCGTGAAATCTTTGTGGAAATCAGCGTCTCGCTGGAGCGCAGGCTCAACACGCGCACGCCAGGCAACCCGCTGGCCAACGCCATCGCTCGCCGGGGCCAGCAGGGTATGCACGGCGAGATCACCACGATTTTTGCCCGCGACCTCACAGCCGGAAAACTGGCAGAGGCACGCCGCGTCGCGCTGGAAACGCAGTTGCGTGAATCGCAAAAAATGCAGGCCATGGGCACCATGGCGGGTGGCATCGCACACGACTTCAACAATATTCTGAGTGCGATTTTGGGTAACGTGGAGCTGGCCAAGCAGGACACGGCTGCCAACTCTGCCGCGCTGACCAGTCTGCAGGAAATCGACAAGGCCGGGAGGCGGGCCCGTGATCTGGTACGCCAGATTTTGACCTTCAGCCGCAACGAAGTGCCCAAGCGCATTCCCATACAACTTGACGACGTGGTGCGCGAAGCAGCGCGCCTGGTCAAAGTCGCGCTACCGCCTTCGGTCAATCTGAAGGTGAAGATTGCGCCGCACACGGCCGCCATCCTGGCCGACACCACCCAGGTCGAACAAGCTCTACTGAACCTGTGCACGAATGCCTTGCTGGCCATTGGCAACAAGAAGGGCGCCCTCAGCATCGAGCTCGCCAGCACGGAACCCGACGCACCCCACCTCGGCCGCCTGGGGCTCTCGGCCGGACCGTACGTCACCATCTCCGTGCGCGACAACGGAAGTGGTATGTCCGAGCAAACCCTGGCGCGTATTTTTGAGCCGTTCTTCACCACCCGGGAAGTGGGCCAGGGCACGGGCCTGGGTCTTTCAGTGGTACACGGCATCATGCAGGGCCACCAGGGCGCCATTGATGTGTACAGCGTACCCGGCGAGGGCAGCGTTTTCACTCTGTACTTCCCGCCCACCCTGGAGGAAGCCGTGGCACCCGTTGCCGAGGCAGCGCCTGTCGAGCCCATCAGCGGGCAGGGCCGCCACGTGATGTATGTGGACGATGACCAGGCGCTTGTGTTCCTGATCGTGCGCGTGCTCAAGCGCCGCGGCTTCACGGTGACTTCGTTTACCGACCCCCACGAAGCGCTGGCCGCATTTCAGGCCCACCCCGACACTTTCGACCTGGTGGTGACCGACTACAACATGCCGGGTTACAGCGGCATTGACTTGTTGCGCCAGCTCAAGCTGATTCGCGCCGACATGCCGGTTGCACTGGCGTCCGGCTACGTCACCCCCGAGCTGGAGCAGAGCGCCATCCGCGATGGTGCCAATGCCCTGATCTACAAACCCGACGATGTCAGCGAATTTTGCGAAACGGTGCAACGCCTGATTTCGGGCAGCGATGCCGCCTGACACGCCAGGACCGGTGCCCTCCCCAGGCATCAAGCTGGTCTATGCTGATGAAGCCGTCATCGTGCTGGACAAACCATCCGGCCTGCTATCCGTGCCGGGGCGGGGCCCCGACAAGCAAGACTGCCTCAGCGCACGGGTACAGGCACAGTTCAGCGATGCGTTGGTGGTTCACCGACTGGACATGGCCACTTCCGGCTTGATGGTCATGGCGCGAAGCGCGCCGGTGCAGCGCGCCCTCAGCGAAGCGTTTGCCAATCGCCTGGTCACCAAGCGCTATCAGGCGGTCGTGAAAGGAGAAGTCGCGGCACCGGCGAACGGTTGGCGTGTCATCGACTTACCCATAGGGGTGGACTGGCCCAACCGGCCGCTGCGGCGCATCGACCCGCAAGGTGGCAAGGCCAGTGTCACACAGGTGCAACTGATCCATTTTGACGCAGCGCTCAACATCAGCCATGTCTTGCTGGAACCCCTGACCGGGCGCACCCACCAGCTTCGACTGCACCTGCAGGCCGTCGGACATCCGATTCTGGGCGACGCACTCTATGCCAGCGCCGATCAGGTCGCCCTGTCCCCGCGGCTGCTATTGCACGCGGTTGAACTGGGCTTTGTCCACCCTGTGAGTGGCCAGGGCCTGCAATTCAGCCTTGAGCGCCTAAAATACCCCGGTGAACCCCATACAAAACGCTGACCTGCATTGCCACTCCACCGTTTCGGACGGCACGCTGACGCCCGAAGCGCTGGCCGAACGTTCCCGCGCCCATGGTGTAGAGCTGTGGGCGTTGACTGACCACGACGAGATCGGGGGCCAGCACCGTGCCGCGGCAGCCGCCAAAGCCCAGGGTATGCGTTACCTGACCGGCACTGAAATTTCTGTCACCTTCATTGGCCAAACCGTGCACATTGTGGGTCTGGGCTTTGATGCGGATGACCAGACCCTGCAAAGCGGCTTGCGCCAAACCCGCGGCGGGCGTGAAGAACGCGCCATGGAAATGTCAGATGGGCTGGCCAAGGTTGGCATCAAAGGCGCTTATGAGGGTGCACTCAAATTCGTTGGAAACCCGGAGTTGATTTCACGTACCCACTTTGCCCGCTTCCTGGTGGAAAGCGGCGTGTGCCGCGAAACCAATGAGGTGTTTCGCAAATACCTGACCGAGGGCAAGCCTGGCTTTGTTCCGCACCGCTGGGCTACGCTCAAGGACGCCGTCTCGTGGATCACCGGTGCGGGCGGCATGGCCGTCATTGCGCACCCGGCGCGCTACAAGTTCACGCCCAATGAAGAGTTTGCCCTGTTCACCGAGTTCAAGGCGCTCGGTGGCCAAGGTGTTGAGGTGGTCACCGGCAGCCACACGGTGGCCGAATACGCGATCTATGCCGATACAGCCCGCGAGTTCGGCCTAGCGGCCTCGCGCGGCAGTGATTTTCATAGCCCCGACGAGAGCCACACCGAGCTGGGCACCCTGCCCCTGCTTCCCGCCAATTTGACTCCCATCTGGGAACTGCTGGCCTCACGCATTCAATAGATTCCCGGCATGGCCCAATATTTCGAAGTTCATCCGGACAATCCCCAACCGCGCCTGCTCAAGCAAGCAGTTGCACTGCTGGAAAAAGGGGGCGTGCTGGCGGTGCCCACCGACTCCAGCTACGCTCTGGTCTGCCATCTGGACGACAAGGCCGCCGTGGACAGTCTGCGTCGCATCCGTGGGGTGGACGACAAGCACCACTTGACCCTTCTGTGCCGCGACCTTAGCGAGCTCGCCAGTTACGCCCGGGTGGACAACGCCCAATACCGTTTGCTGAAATCCGCCACACCCGGGCCTTACACCTTCATTCTCGAAGCCAGCAAGGAAGTGCCCCGGCGCGTGAGCCATCCATCACGCAAGACCATTGGCCTGCGCGTACCCGAGCACACCACCCTGCAGGCGCTGCTGGCGCTGCACGACGGCGCGTTGCTCGCGACCACGCTAATTGCACCAGGCGAGTCCGACCCCATGAATGATGCGAGTGCCATTCGTGACCGGTTCGAGAAGCTGATCGCCGGTGTGATCGATGCAGGAGCCTGTGCGCAGGAGCCCACGACAGTCATTGACCTGACGGACTCCGAACCCCAGGTCATCCGGCAAGGCCGCGGGGACCTGGCCCGCTTGGGTCTGTAAGAACAAAAACGGGAACTTTCATTCTGTGGACATTGCAAACCTGATTCAGACTATCGCGCTTTACGCGTTGCCGGTTCTCTTTGCCATTACGGTGCACGAGGCGGCACATGGCTACGCGGCACGGCATTTTGGTGACAACACGGCGTGGATGCTTGGCCGAGTGACTCTCAACCCCGCGAAACACATCGATCCGATTGGCACCATTCTGATGCCGCTGCTGCTGTACATCACAACCTCCGGGGCATTCCTGTTCGGTTACGCCAAGCCGGTGCCAGTGCGTTTCAGCAATTTACACAATCCCAAGCGCGACATGATCTGGGTAGCCTTGGCAGGGCCAGGTGCCAATCTGGCGATGGCCTTGTTTTGGGGCATCGGCCTGTATTTGCTGCACGGCGCAGACATCACTGAACCCTTCTTTCTGAAGATGTGCAACGGTGGGGTTCTGGTTAATGTAGTCATGTTCGCCTTCAATATGTTTCCGCTGCCACCGCTTGACGGCGGACGCATTCTGGTTGGCCTATTGCCGTTCAAACAGGCGGAGTTGGTGTCCCGGGTAGAACCATGGGGGTTCTTCATTGTCATGGCGCTCGTCATCATGAATGTCATCAGCACGCTTTGGATGCAGCCCGTCATGGCTTTGACCTTCTGGTTCCTGAATATTCTTTTGAGCCCCTTCGCCGCGCTGGTTCGATGAACCCGGCTGGTTCTAGCCACCGCCTAAACACCCCTTAGTCTTTCCGTCCATGAACCCTACCCGCTTTCTCACCGGCATCACCACCTCCGGCACCCCCCACCTGGGCAACTATGTCGGCTCCATTCGCCCATCCGTGCGCGCCAGCCAGACAGCCGGTGTCGAGAGTTACTATTTTCTGGCCGACTACCATGCCCTGATCAAGGTGGATGACCCGGCGCGCATCCAGCGCTCCACGCTGGAGATTGCCGCGAGTTGGCTGGCTGCGGGCCTGGACCCTGAGCGCGTCACGTTTTACCGCCAGTCCGATGTACCCGAAATTCCCGAATTGACCTGGTTGCTGACCTGCGTCACCGGCAAGGGTGTGCTCAATCGCGCACATGCTTACAAGGCTGCGGTGGACAAAAACACTGCCACCGGGCAGGACCCCGACATGGACGTCACCGCTGGCCTCTTCATGTACCCGGTGCTGATGGGCGCTGACATCCTGATGTTCAACGCGCACAAGGTACCGGTGGGGCGTGACCAGATCCAGCATATCGAGATGGCCCGTGACATGGCCAACAGTTTCAACCACCTGTACGGTGAGCACTTTGTGCCGCCCCAGGCCGAGATTGAGGCATCCGTTGCCACCTTGCCGGGGCTGGATGGCCGCAAGATGAGCAAGAGCTACGACAACACG
>DAOQRI010000124.1:0-6823 GCA_035355475.1 Rhodoferax sp.
GCATGTCTGCATTCTTACTGTGCCCGCAGTGTGCAACGGAGTATGCGTCCCCACCGGATCGGCGCTTTCATGCGCAGACTACCTGCTGCCCTGCATGTGGGCCCCGGCTGACACTCTCGAATATGCAGGGTGAACCCATGGAAGGCGACTGCATCGCACAGACTGTGAAACTGCTGCAAGCCGGTGCGATTATTGCCATCAAGGGTCTTGGGGGCTTTCATCTGGCGTGCAATGCCCGCGATGCCGGCGCCGTCGCACGGTTGCGTCGCGCCAAGAACCGCGAAGCCAAACCTTTTGCTGTGATGGTAGCCAATGTGCAAAGCCTACATGCATTTGCCAGTGTTTCGACTACCGAGCGCGAGTTGCTGGAGAGTCAGGAGCGGCCGGTGGTGTTGCTCAATACGCTTGCCACTACCGGTATCGAGCCACACTTCCCCGGCGTTGCGGATGGGCTTTCCACGGTGGGTGCGATGCTTCCGGTAACGCCGATTCATTACCTGTTGTGGCATGAAGCAGCTGGTCGGCCACCAGGTATGCAATGGCTCAGAGCGGCGCAGGACATGGTTCTGGTCATGACCAGCGCCAATCCTGGTGGCGAGCCATTGGTGCGTGTTCGGTCGGAGGCGCTGGTTCGCCTGGCCAACATTGCGGACTACCTGCTAGACCACGACCGGGACATTGTGGCCCGCTGCGATGACAGCGTAGTGCAGGCTAACGGCACGCACTGGCATTTCATTCGCCGCAGTCGTGGCTATGCACCCAATGCCATTGCGTTGCCCAGGGGAGGCCCATCGGTACTGGCCTTTGGCAGTCATCTCAAGAATACGGTCTGCGTGACGCGCGGTGCAGAGGCGTTTCTGTCACCGCATATCGGTAGCTTGGACAACGCAGAGACCTGCCGTTTTCAGGACGAGACCGTGCAACGCATGTGCGATTTGCTCGCGGTGCAGCCTGTCGCGGTGGCGCACGACCTGCACCCGGACGACTACAGTACACGTGCAGCTATCGTCTTTGCGCAAGAGCACGGATTGCGTGCAGTAGGTGTGCAGCATCACCATGCCCACATTGCCGCGGTGTGCGCGGAACATGGATTTCAGGGGCCCGTGCTGGGCCTGGCACTTGATGGCGTGGGCTGGGGCATCGACGGCCAGGCCTGGGGCGGTGAGCTTTTGTTGGTGATGAATGGTGTACACAGTCAGCGCTTTGGCCATCTGGCACCACTGGCCTTGCCGGGTGGCGATAAAGCTGCGCGCGAGCCCTGGCGCATGGCCGCATCTGCGCTGTTTGCGTTGGGGCGAAAAGATGAAATTGCCACACGTCTTGCGCAGCCGGGTGCAGAAGCACTGGTGGCCATGCTGGAGCGAGACCTGCAGTGCCCGCGCACGTCGAGTATGGGGCGCATATTTGACGCCGCCGCCGCGCTGTTGGGGATCAGTAGTTGTATGCAATATGAGGCGCAAGCGCCCGTATTACTTGCGCAAGCTGCTATGAAAGGCATAGCCAAATCAGGTTGGCCGTCACACCAAGGTAGCGGGTGGCAGATCGATAACCACCATGTACTGCACCTGCTTCCCGTGTTGGAAGGGTTGTTGGATTCAAGTGATGTTCCCTTGGCCGCAGCGCGATTTCATGCCACTGTCGTCGCTGCATTGGCACAGTGGGTGATGCTGGCCTCGGAAGTTTCTGGGGTACGCACAGTGGCGTTGGGTGGCGGTTGTTTTCTCAACACCCTGTTATCGTCGAAGTTGCGCTTGACCCTTGAGGCTTCGGGTCTCCAGGTGCTTGCACCGAGTCGTATCTCACCAGGTGACGGCAGCATAGCTTTGGGTCAGGCCTGGGTTGCGCAACAAATTTTGGAGGCGGGAGCATGTGTTTAGCCGTACCGGTCAGGGTGTTGGAAGTAGGCTTGGGTCCCGAGGGCGATATGGCGTTGGTGGAACTGGGTAGCATCCGCAAGGAAATTTCACTCTCGCTGGTCGACGACGTTCAGGTCGGTGACTTTGTGATTCTGCATGTGGGCTACGCGTTGTCCAAGCTCGACCCTGAAGAAGCCGCACGCACCCTGGAGTTGATCGCGCAAAGTCACCAAGCCTTAGGCGCTGTGTCATGAAGTACATCGACGAGTACCGCGATGGTGCTTTGGCGCGCACCCTGGCCCAGAGAATTCAAAGCCTGGCGCAGGCCGGGCGAAGCTACAGCTTTATGGAGTTCTGTGGCGGGCACACGCACGCAATTTCCCGCTATGGCATTGCGAACCTGTTGCCTGCTTCGGTGCATCTGGTGCATGGACCAGGTTGTCCCGTTTGCGTGCTGCCGATTGGGCGCATCGACATGGCCATTGAAATTGCCCGCAACCCCGAAGTCATTTTGTGTACTTACGGTGACACACTGCGTGTGCCCGCGTCTCAAGGGCGCTCGCTACTGAAGGCCAAGGCCGCTGGCAGTGACATTCGCATGGTGTATTCCACACTCGATGCCATTCAGATTGCCCGGAACAACCCGGCGCGGGAGGTCGTGTTTTTGGCCATAGGGTTTGAGACAACCACGCCGCCTACCGCGATGGCCGTGCTGAAGGCGCATCAGGAGAAATTGTCCAACTTCAGTATTTTGTGCTGCCATGTCCTGACACCGCCAGCCATGGCACAAATCCTGGAGTCAGCGCCATCGCAGGGCGAGGAGTCCCTGCGCATCGATGGATTCATTGGCCCCGCCCATGTTTCCACCGTGATTGGCAGTCAGCCTTATGAAGTCTTCTCCACGCATTACCGCAAGCCGGTGGTGATTGCAGGCTTTGAGCCCTTGGATGTGATGCAGGCCATTGCGATGTTGATGGTGCAAGTCAACGAGGGCCGTGCCGAGGTGGAAAATGAATTCACCCGTGCCGTTACACCGGAGGGCAACCTCAAGGCGCAGGCGCGTGTCGCCGAGGTGTTTGAATTGCGCAGCAGCTTCGAGTGGCGTGGTCTGGCCACAGTGCCGCATTCCGCGTTGCAATTGCGTGAAACCTTTGCCGCATTTGATGCGGAACGCAAGTTTGGTCTCATCTACCACTCTGTGCCCGATAACAAGGCCTGCGAATGTGGTGCCGTACTGCGCGGTGTGAAGCGGCCGCAGGATTGCAAGATTTTCGGTACAGTTTGTACGCCGGAGAATCCCATAGGCTCTTGCATGGTCAGCAGTGAAGGCGCCTGTGCCGCACACTACAGCTATGGGCGTTTTGAAACCGCCAGCGCATGAGCCACAGAATATGAGTAAGGCAAAACGCAACTACGCTCGCCCCCTGGATATCAAGAACGGAGCGATAGACATGTCGCATGGCGCTGGCGGGCGGGCCATGGCACAGCTGATTGCGGAGCTATTCATGCGTCACTTGGGCAACGGCTACCTGGGGCAGGGTAACGATGGCGCGGTATTGCCAGCACCCCTGCTCGGTGAACAGGCAGCGCGGCTCGTCATGTCCACCGATTGCCATGTGGTCTCGCCGCTGTTCTTTCCGGGCGGCGATATTGGCAGCCTGTCGGTGCACGGCACGCTCAACGATGTGGCGGTAATGGGTGCTAAGCCGCTGTACCTGTCGGCGGGCTTCATTCTGGAAGAAGGTTTTGCACTGGAGGCGTTGGACCGCATCGTGGCATCCATGGCACGGGCAGCATCCCTGGCAGGGGTTCCTGTAGTCACTGGCGATACCAAAGTTGTAGAGCGGGGCAAAGGTGATGGAGTGTTCATCACAACCACTGGGGTGGGTGTTTTGCCCCATGGACTGGACCTGGGCGGCGCGCAGGTGCGCGCAGGAGATGTGGTGCTAGTGTCCGGCACCTTGGGCGACCATGGAGTCGCCATCATGAGTCTGCGCGAAAACTTGCGTTTTGCGTCCGACATAGTCTCGGACTCGGCTGCGTTACATGGGCTGGTGGCTCATTTGCTGGAAACAGGGGCCGATATTCGCTGTCTGCGCGATCCCACGCGCGGAGGGCTCTCGTCTACGCTGAATGAAATCGCCCTCCATGCCGGCGTGGGCATGATGTTGCATGAGGCGCAAATTCCCATCAAGCCTGCAGTGGCTTCAGCGTGCGAACTGTTGGGCCTGGACCCGCTGTATGTGGCTAATGAGGGCAAACTGATTGCGATTTGTGCCGCTGCCGATGCGCAGCGCGTGTTGCGCGCCATGCGTGAACACCCGCTTGGAGTCGATGCCGCCATCATCGGGGAAGTGGTTGCGGATGATCACCACTTTGTCCAACTGACCACCGCCTTCGGTGGCAAGCGCATCGTCGATTGGCTTACTGGCGACCAGTTGCCGCGAATTTGCTGATCCACTGAATACCCCACTCCAATCCCGCCTGCAAGTGGCTGTGGGCCACTTGAGAAAGGGGTTCTCCCAGACCGAATTCTTGACCACGCAGAGCAAGGAGCGTCGCATCAGGCGCATGGTCACCTTGCATGTCTTCATACACCTGCAGCAAGGCTTCTGCTGACAGCGCGTGGCTGGTGTAACTGGCATCGCGCCGCGCGCGCACTGCGCGGGCTTCCAGCGGTGCCGCGCAGTCCAGGCTAGCGTCGACAAACAGAATGTGCGATCGGCCAACCAGATCGATGGCGTGTTCAATTTGCAACTGGTAGTCGTCCAGAAACTCGACTTCAGTCTGCAACTCGCGCGGCAATCGTTCCTGCAAACCGGCGACAAACATCGGCCCCAGCGCATCATCTCCACGGCTAAGGTTGCCCCAGCCGAGAACCAGAATCGCCGGCTTTGTACTCATTCTTCCAGACCAATGGGTGTATTGATCTGGCGTGTCAGCCCGAATTCCCGTGACTTTTGCACGCGGTCAAGCACGGTGCCGTCGGCCGCCAGCAGGGTCACGTCCAAGGGCATTTGGCCCAATGCATGGGTAGCGCAAGACAGGCAAGGGTCGTAAGCACGAATGGCCACTTCCACATGGTTAAGCAGTCCTTCAGTGATCTCCTGGCCGCTGAGGTATTCCTTGGCCACCGAACGTACGGCCTCATTCATGGCCTGGTTGTTGTGGGTGGTAGAGACAATCAAGTTACAGTGCTTGACCAGATCGTCTTCACCCACGTCGTAGTCGTGAATCAGTGTGCCGCGCGGGGCTTCGATAATGCCTACCCCCCGGCGCTGGCGCACCCAGTCCTTGCTGAGCAGGTCGCCGGATAGCAGTGCGGGGTCGTCCAGCAATGCGGCAATGACTTCCACCGCATGGAGCATTTCGATCATGCGCGCCCAGTGGTAGGCCAGCGATGCATGAACCAGTTCCCCCTGGCCCCATGCCACAAACTCCTTGCGCTCAATTTCTGCGAGCGGGCTGGGAATGAAGTCACAGTTTTGGACACGCGCCAGTGGGCCGACACGGTACCAACCTTGTTCACGGCCAAGACTGCGCAAATGCGGAAACTTCATGTAACTCCAGGCCCGCACTTCTTCTTCAATGAGGTCAAGGTAACTCTGATCGTCCACGCCATCAAACAGGATATGGCCATTGGCATCGCGCACCCGTAGCACTCCGTCATACAGGTCCATTGCGCCATCAGCGCGCACCAGTGACATCAGGTTGGAGCGAAAACTCCCAAAATTGCGATACACCGCATCACTCTGGGCGTGCAACTGCTTGGCAATATCGACTGAATCTTGTGCCCACTGCAACATCTGGGGAAGGTCCTGCTTGAGAGAGTCACGTTCTTGCCCTGTAAGGAGCTTGTTGATGCCACCCGGCACCGCGCCGGTGCCATGCACGCGTTTGCCAGAGGTGATGCGGATAATTTCCTGGCCGAACTTGCGCAGCAGGATCCCTTTCTTTGCGACTTCGGGGTGCGCCGTTGCGACACCCACAATGTTGCGCTGAGCAACGTCGGAGCTGAATCCAAACAGCAGATCCGGTGAGGACAGGTGAAAGAAATGCAGCGCGTGCGACTGCAGCATTTGCCCGTAGTGCATCAGTCTGCGCACCGCTTCGGCGCTCGCAGTAATGGGTGTCGCACCGAGAACACGGTCAAACGCTTTGGACGCTGCAAGATGATGCGATACCGGGCAGATGCCGCACAGGCGCTGCACCATGACAGGCACTTCCCAGTAAGGGCGTCCTTCAATGAATTTTTCAAACCCCCTGAATTCCACGATGTGCAGACGCGCTTGTTGCACCTGGTTGTTTTCGTCGAGCAACAGGGTCACTTTGCCGTGTCCCTCTACCCGTGAGACCGGGTCAATGGCTACCCGCCGCAAGCCCTGCGGGTTGGCTGCAGTTTCCAGTTCAAAACCCATGGTGATACCTCACAAATTTAGTCGTAGCGCAAAAGTCCGTGGCCCAGATGTGGCGTGCGTCCGGCCAGCAGTTCGGTCAGGAAAGTCCAGATGGCATCGCCCGAAGGAGGGCATCCGGGCAGAAAGTAGTCGATGTGGACTACTTCATGGATGGGATGCACATGGTTGAGCGGCAGCGGCAACTCCGGGTCATTCGGAATTTGGTTTCCCGCAGTGCCGCCAACCTGATGGCAATAGACGTCGCGCATCATCTGCCCCACATCCAGCTGGTTGCGCTGGGCCGGCAGCCCTCCGTTGACAGCACAGGCCCCCATGGCAATCAAAATTTTGCAGTTCGCCCGGAACTCGCGCAACACATGCACGTTCTCCGCGTTGCACAGTCCACCTTCAATCAAACCGATGTCGCATTTGCCAATGGTTTTGATATCGGTCAGCGGTGAACGGTCGAACTCTACGAGTTCAAGCAAGTCGAGTAGCCGTTCATCAATGTCCAGAAACGACATGTGGCAGCCAAAGCACCCTGCCAGTGACACGGTGGCGAGCTTAAGC
>DAOQRI010000125.1:0-6816 GCA_035355475.1 Rhodoferax sp.
CCGCTGGACAGACAGCATCCGCTCTGGCAATTCCATCTGGTTGAAAACTACAAGGGTGGTTCGGCGATGATGGTTCGCATCCACCATTGCATAGCCGACGGCATCGCGCTGATTTCAGTCACCCAGTCCCTGGTGGATGGGGGCTTGCCCCCGCCCGAGAGTCCGCACCCCGGGCCACACAAGGAGGGGCTGGAAGGCGCCGAAGAATGGATTGCAGACGCCCTGCTCAAGCCGTTCACCAACATGACGGTCAAGGCCTTGGGCGCAGCGGGGGAGGGCGCAGTGCGCTCTCTGGGCTTGCTGATGGACCCGCAAAAGGGTGTTGAAAGGGGCATGCATGGTTCGATCGATCTGGCCAAGTTGGCCTACCATGCGATGGCTGATTTGGCTGCATTGGCGCTGATGGAGGATGATTCACCTACCCGATTGAAGGGGACCCCTGGCCACACCAAACGGGTGGCATGGTGCGCGCCGATCCCTCTGCTGGAAGTCAAAGCGGTGGGCAAAGCACTGAATTGCTCCATCAACGATGTATTGCTGAGCTGCGTGGCGGGGGCTATCGGCGAATACCTCGCGGCGCACGGCGATGCGACGCAGGGCAAAGAAGTCCGGGCCATGGTGCCGGTGAACTTGCGTGCCATGGACAAGGCCTATCAGTTGGGCAATCAGTTTGGGTTGGCACCGGTCGTGTTGCCGATCGGGCTGGACAATCCGATTGAGCGGGTCTACGAAGTCAGGCGGCGCATGCGGGGCCTCAAAGGCAGCATGCAACCCCTGCTCGCCTTTGGCCTGCTGGCTGTTGCCGGAGTGTTGTCCAAGCCCATGCAGGACACCATGCTCGGGCTGTTTTCCAAAAAGACGACGGCCGTTATGACCAATGTCCCGGGGCCCCGCGAGAAGATGACAATTTGCGGCTCGACGGTGGAAGAAACCCTCTTCTGGGTGCCGCAAAGTGGCACGGTTGGCTTGGGCGTTTCCATATTGAGCTATGGAGGCGGTGTGCAGTTTGGCGTGGTGTCGGATTCGACCCTGTGCCCGGATCCACAAAAAATCATCGATCAATTCGAACCCGAGTTCGCCAAATTGTCGATGGTGACGTTGATGCTGCCGTGGGGAGAGGCGGACTAACTGGCCAGTTCGGCAAGGGCCACTTCCACATCCAGCCGTTCCATGGCATCCAACGCCCGCGTTGCGGCTGCCTGCTCGTAGTATCGGGTCGCATCGGCCATGCGCTTGTCGCCCTCCAGGATCACCAGTGCATTGGCATATTCAATTTTGGCGATGGCCGATTTTGGGGTGAGCGCGAGCGCCTTTTCAAACAGATTCAGGCTGGTTTCCTTCTTTGCGCCATAGGTCATGTTCGCAATCAGCGCGCCAACCTTGTCAATGACTTCTGCATGAAATGCACCCAGCGCCACATGGGCATCGGAATGGCGAGGCTCAAGGGCTATGGTCTTTTCGAGGGCCGACTTGATCTTGCCACCGACCCCTTGCGCCAGTGCTTTGGCAACACTGATTCCTTGGCTGTACCGGCCCAAAGCATAGGCTTGCCAGTAAAACGCGTTGGCGTTCTCAGGCTCGCTGGACGCCAGCGCGGCTGCGCGGTCCGCTGTGTCCAGAAAAAGGCGCAGCCGGACCTTTTCTCTAGGCTCCAAGTAATTGGCATAAATGCAGGTGGCCTTGCTCGTTACGGTAATACCGGCCAGCCCGGCTTGCACGCCGAGTTCGGCGGCGTGTTGGAACTCGCCGCGGTGAAACAGCGCCCATGCGTCCAGCACCCGGTCGTCGGTAGGCAATGGTTCCTGGTCCCCCGCATGCAGCTGGTTCCAGCATTTCTTGACGCGCTTGGCGTCAAAGCGGTACTCGTCGCTACAGTTGAAGGCGGTCCAAGTGGCCACAGTTTGTCTCCTGGGTGAATCGCGGTTTGCCTGCAGCACGCTTCGCACTGCGGAAACTTCTTCGATTTTTGGGTCGGCTCAAGTTGTCATCGGCGCACTATAGGCGCCGACCAATTTGAGTAAATGGTTTCGCTGGCTTTCTTCGAGATACGGCACCAGCAGGTTCAAAACATGGTGTGCGCCGCGCAGCAGGGCCGCCTGGGCGCTATCGGGCTCCAGTGCGTTGCGCGGGTCCTTCACATATTCAAAGCTCAGCCAGTAGGTCAGCACCACCACCATGCTGGTGGCGGTGGCCTCCATCTCACGCGAGTCAATGCGCACGGCACCTGCGCGGCTCATACTATCCAGCATGGCCTTGACCGAGCGCGTCTTGTTTTTAAGCACCCACTGAAAGTGCGTTTCGAGTCGGCGGTTTTTGCTCAGCAAGTCGTTCAGGTCGCGGTATAAAAACCGGTACTGCCAGATCAACTCGAACAGCGTATGCATAAAGAACCAGGCATCTTCAACGTCGCGCACACTGTCGCTGGCGTTGAGCAACTCGTTGAGCGACTTCTCATAGCGGTCAAACAGCGAGTTGATCAACTCGTCCTTGGCGGGGTAGTGGTAATACAGGTTACCTGGACTGATTCCCAACTCGGCTGAAATCAGCGTTGTCGACACATTGGGCTCGCCAAAGCGGTTGAACAGCTCCAGCGTCACTTCCAGAATGCGTTCTGCGGTGCGGCGGGGGGCTTTCTTGACCATGGCGGTTACTTCAATGTGCGGCTTTGCGCGCTGCAGTTGCTACGGTATCACCCAAGTCGTCCATGACCTCTTGTAGCGTCGCAATGGCGCGGCCAATCCGGGTGGGTGCCTTTGGCGGTGCCGATAGATGGCGTTTGTGGTCGTCCAGTACGTCGTGGTTCAAACTGATGCCGTGCTGCGCCAGCTTGGCTGAAAGGCCCGTTTTCCGGGATCGCAACATCTGGCGCGTTTGCTGGTACGCATGTTCGGCTAAATGGCGGCGTTGCGCATAGCTGAACGTGTTGGCCAGGTACAACTCGGGGTCACGATGGTCCGGCTCAATCAGGATGATGTCCGTCTTGGGATACGCATGTGCGTAGTGCTTCATGCCCAATTCCATGCGGGAGTGGATCATGGAACGGAAGGTCTGGCTTAGCACCGAAGGCAGTCCACCCGCCACAATGCGCGGAATTTCGCGCTTGTGGGCAGGCAAACCGCGCTGCATCACCTTGGCTATTTGTGGCGCAGTTGCATCGAAAGGCACCAGCGGATTCAGGCAAATCATCAGATCGACCTCATCTTCCAGCGCGACCGAGGCATGCATGGTTTTCTTGAGAGCGCCATCCACGTAATATTTTTCACCAATCTGAACCGGTGGAAACAGTCCGGGCAAGGCTGAACTGGCCTGAACAGCCTGCGAGATCGGAATGTGGTCCCATCCGGGGCTACCAAATGGAGCGGCTTCACCACTATCCAAATCGGTGGCAACCAATGTGAGCTTGGTTTTAAGTTTGCGGAAATCGTTAGTCCGCCCCTCACGGCTGAACAGGCGCGCCAACTCTGTGTCCACCGCCGCATTGGAAAAGACGCCGGTTGGCAAGGCAGGGCTCAAACGCTCCAGCGCACTCATCAGGGACTTGCGGCCCAGCGTCACATCCCAAAGGGCAGACAGCACCAGACCTGGGAGCATGATTCCGCGGCGCACAAACTCGCCGTACGCAGGCTTCAATAGCCATGACGGATCAAATGTTTCCGACGGCTCACTGTCGTTTTCAATAAACGACGCGCACAATTCTCGGGGTGAAATTCCGTTGGCCAGTGAGGCCACAATAAATCCACCTGCTGAAACCCCCACATAGTGGTCCAGTTTTGTGAAGTCTAGGCCGTTGAGCGACTCTTCCAGAGCGCACATGGCGCCAACTTCGTAAATGGCTCCCAGTGGCCCGCCGCCGGCCAAAGCCAGCGCGATTTTCGGACGGGTATTCTTTATAGCGTGCATAAGTACAAAGTGTAGGGTGTTGAGTCATTGATTTTTGCTGCATCGCAGCAGTCATATGGTCAATGCATCAGAAGAAAAAAGGGGCGCCACTGCGCCCCTCATTTGGCCGCAGGCCTACTCTGCATCAGACTTGTTTGGGTGCCTGTACTTTGGCCGCAGGCTCAGCGGTTTTGCGAGCAGGCTTCGCACGTTTGGCTGCGGGTTTGGCCGCTGTCTTCACTTCTTCCTTTGCCGCAGCCGGGGCTTTCTTGGCCGCAGGTGCTTTCGCCGACAACTTTTGCACGGCTTTGCTGAGATCGTCGATCCGGGCAATCAACTCATTGACGTCTTTGGCAGATGGCACGCCGAGCTTGTTCAGGGCTTTTGCAACGCGTTCTTCGAAGATGTTCTCCAACTTGTCCCATTGGCCAGACGCCTTGGAAGTGATGTCGGTGGCCATGTTCGACATTTTGTTTGTCGCTTCCGAGATTCTCTCTTCGGCCACTGCCTGGGTTTTGCGCTGAATGCTGACGCCTTCTTTCACCAGCGACTCAAAGGCTTTAGATCCTTCGGCCTGGGCGCGGGTAAAGGCGCCAAGGCCAGCCTGCCAGATTTGTTGCGCGGAGTCTTTGACCGAGCCGCTCAGTTGGGCGTGCGAAGATTTTGGCGAGTTGGTTTTTTGCAATTTTTTGACCACGGAAAGCTCCTCATATTGGGTAAATCATTGGTGTTCCATCGAATACGGCGTGGAAACAAGACGTAACTTTACGACGTGGGGCATTTCTTTTGTAGGTGATGCTTCCTAACATGTGTGCAGCGCTAACCATGTCCCGTGCAAATTTTTCAATCGACGGTGGTCTTATCGGCAGGAAGCTACCCGTGTGAAATGTGTCGCAAATGGGTTGTCGCCGATTCATCCAAGCGTTTGATATTGCACTGAAAAGTTAGAATTCAGACCGTAACGACCAATTTGGGCGTCGTCTTCTCGTTGTTTTACTCCAATCTGTGCCCCTAGGCTAACCGAGCATTTTTTTCAAATCTTGCCCCGTGTTTTTGGTAAGGCATGATCCCCTCTATTTCCCGTCTGACAAGCCAATGAAAGTTCAACGATGATTGATAGTGCAACGAAAAGTGGAGGCAGTGGCGGCGGGCTCGGATGCGCCGATCTACCTGCGGGTCCCTGGATCGTTTTTGTTCGCAAGCCCGGCGATGAAATTCTGGCGATGGGCGGGAGCCTGCTACGTGCCAGAAGCGAAGGCAAAGACGTAGCGGTTGTTTACCTGAATGCCGGGGAGGATGCCGATTTAGCGTTTCTTCCAGAATTGCGCCGCATCTTCGTGGATTCTGGCCTCGGATGTGATCTCGACCTGTCGGCGTTGGCCGCACAAGTGCGTGAAATAAACCCAGCCGCGGTTTTTTACCCATCGCGCCTAGAAGACACCCCTGATTTGCGTGCTGTAGCTTCAGCGGTAGAAAAGGTGCTTTCTGCCGCGGGCTACTACGGTGCCGCTTGGACATTTGAATTGGCGCGCCTGGGAGATGTCAATCGCACCATTGATATCTCGGCCGAGGTTGACGCAAAGCGCACAGCGTTAGAGAGACTGCAATCGCTGACCTTTGTTACAGAGGCTGCATTCGTGCGCATGGGCCTGACTGAGCGTTTGCGCGGGCTTCAGTTTGAACATGCTCCGGCTGCTGAAGCGTTTTGGGCTTTGGATCGATTTGATTCGTTTAAGGGCGTTACTTCCACCCTGAGTCATTTGGCCGTTCGATGCAAGGATACGGAGTCGTCCGACCCTGCCAAAGTGTCTGTAGTGATTCGTACCCAAAGTCGACCCCAATTGCTGGTAGAAGCATTGGCGAGCCTTGTTCTGCAGGTTTATCCAAAGCTCGAAGTGATAGTCGTCAACGATGGTGGCCCCTCGGTTGCAGCTGAAATTGGGCGTTTCCAAAGGGACCTGAGCATTACCCTGATCGAACTGCCCCATGCGCACGGCCGGTCTGCCGCCGCGAACGCAGGGATTAAACGGGCGACTGGCGACTGGTTACTCATGTTGGATGACGATGACGTATACCTGGCCGAAGGCATCCGAAGCCTTGTGGCCCATGCCGGAGATCCCGATTCCGTCTATTTCGGCAAAGTGGAGTCATGGGCGCACGAGGATGGTCGACGGAGCTTTTTGCGCACCTTCGGTGGTGAGTATGACGCTGACCTGATGATGTTTCAAAATCAGATTCCGTTTATCGGCTGCCTTATGCCAATTTCGCATGTGCGTGGAGTTGGGGGCGTAGACGAGTCTCTGGAGTGTTTTGAAGATTGGGACCTCTACTTGCGTTTGGCCCAGCGTTGTCGTTTTAAGTTTGTTGACCAATTGGTCGCGGAGTATCGAACCTTTGGCCAGAGTTTCATTTCCGGCAAGGGCGGTTTAAGCCTTCAAGAGAGAGGACTGGAGAAGATTTTTTCCCGGCACTTGAAGTGCGAGGAAGCGGCGCAACTTGCGCGGACCCAAATCGCTGTGCAGAGCACCCTGATTCCGCGTGAAGTGCGACGTGAAGCCGCCGTTGCGGAAGTGCATATTCGCAATCGCTTTACTAATCAGACCGTGGTCGACATTTCGAATCTGCGCACTGAAGTATGGCAACTGCGTATCGAACTGGAGGCAGCATCAGAAGAGGTTTTGGTACGCAATGAAGACATCTTCGTCTCCATTGTCATCGTCAACTACAACGGTCGGCACCACCTTCAAAAGTGCCTTCCTTCGTTGGCAGAGACGCGTGGTGTGAAATTTGAAGTAATCGTCGTGGACAACGGCTCCACGGATGACAGCCTTGTCTGGATGCGTGAACATTGGCCAACCGTGCGCATTATTGACGCGGGCAGCAATTTGGGCTTCGGTCGTGCCAATCTGATAGGCCTAAACGCCTCAAAGAGTGCCT